>JBFWRO010000009.1:0-15320 GCA_050248865.1 Thermomicrobiales bacterium
CTGCGTTGATCCCGAAGGTGGGTGTCGAATTTCGGGTGATTTCCTGCGGATCGATGTCGATGCGGATCAGCGTCTGCCCGGCAGCGAGTTCGCGGGCTTCGCTGAAGCCGCTGAGGAATCGCGTGCCCACGGCGAGGATGACATCCGCCCGCGGACGCAGCTCGTTGTCAGAAAGGATGCCAACAACCAGATCCTCGCGGTCGGAGGCGGCACCGCGGCCGTTCGACGAGAGCAGAATCGGGGCTTGCAGTAGCTCCGCCAATGCCTTCAGTGGGGCCGCGGCGTCAGATCGATGCAGACCGCCGCCGCCGTAGATGACGGGATTGACGGCGTTCGCCAGCGCGTCAGCGGCCTGTTCGAGAAGATCGAGGTCGATTTCCGGATTTGTCTGTTCGGCAATTGGTCCGCCGAGATCGACCTGTTCTTCGGCGAAAAAGGTGTCTGGAGGCACCTCGATGGTGACGGGTCGCTTTCGCCCGGATCGAAGCTGGCGAAATGCTTCGTGGATGGCATCGGGAATTTCGTGCGGGAGGGTGGCGCGCTGTTCATATTTCGAGAAGGACCGAGCCATCTCAAGCTGAAAGGGCACCTCGTGCAGCATACCCCGGCCTATGCCGATCAGATCGGAACGAATTTGCCCGGTTAGGCAGAGAACTGGCGAGTTGCAGGAATAAGCGGTGGCCAGTCCCGCAGCCGCGTTCATCAAGCCTGGTCCAGGCACGACCAGGCAGACGCCCTCGCGGCCAGTGACTCTGGCGTATCCGTCCGCCATGTACGCGGTCGCCTGCTCGTGGCGGGTATGAATGACCCGAATATCGCCGGACGAGTCGTACAGGGCCGAAAAAAGTCCATCGAGCTGAACACCGGGCAAGCCAACAATGGTGTCAACGCCGTACCTTTTGAGCATGGCGACCATCGCCTGGCCACCTGTCATCGACTGTCGAGCAGCATCTGACCCGAATGAATGCGGTTTGGAAAGAACTGCGGAACTCACTTCGACTCCTTCAGTGGCGCCTGTCAGCGTTGCATCCACGTTGATGCGCGCCGCCACGCTGTTTGCCGGGCAATTCTACTCGGTGTGCATCAGGGCAGGTCCCGGCGCCCGAAGACGACATTGCCAATCGTTGCCCCAATCAGCGACACGGTGATCAGGACGATCGCATTTGCTGGTTCCATCGAACCCTGGCTCAAGGCGCGAACCGGTTCGAAGTAGTTGAAGACACTAAGAGGGTCCAGTGGTTCGAGCGTGTTCCAGAGTTGAGCGAAATAGTCGATCACGAACGAAATTACGAGAAAAGCAATGGACCAGCCCACGGCCTGCCCGGCCCGGTCGGCTGTCGCTGCGATGGCCAAAGCCACGCCGCCAATGCCGAGAAGGAGCATGAACGCAGCGAACGCAAGTACGGGGAAGTTCGCATAGTCGACGGTGCCGTCGGGACGGCCCGCGAAGATGCCGATGATCATCCCCAGAGATCCCACAACCGACACGAGCATCGCGACAACGGCGACACCTGCTACCCGTGCAAGATAGACCTGCCAGCGAGCGACGGGCCGGGAGAGGGAGACCTGAATCGAACCCGATTCGATTTCCCCCGTCAGGTTCCGGGTGACGAACCAGATGACCGTGGCCGACGAAAGCAGGTGGTAGACCGGGTGGCTGAAACCGAGTGAAAGAAACCCGGAGAGATTGGCCTGCTGGAGAAACCCTTCCGGCATGTTGAACATCGCCAGAAATGCCGGGGGCACGTACGAGGCGATTGCCTGCATCATTTGCAGATCCCGGAAAGAGGCGATAGCTACCGGCTGGATGAACTCGAAGAGGGCGACTCCTGTCAGAAGTGCGATGAGCCCGGACCGGGATCGGTTCAGGAGCCAGAAGGTGGAATAGAGCACTACGTTCACGGGCTAGGCCGCATCCTGACCGACGTTCAGACGGCGCACCGGATGGTCGTAATAGTCCATGAACACGTCGTCGAGACCTGGAGGAATCACCGCCAGATCGACAATGGTGGCCGTTGTCAGCTGGCGCATGACCGGGTCGATTGGCCCTTCCACTGTCAGCACGACGCGAAGGCCGTTGCGACTCTGCACAGTCACTCCCGGCAATGCGTCCAGCGAGGAAGGGATCTTGTCAGCAAAGGTGACATCGACCTGACGCAGCAGGCGGCGACGAATCTCATCGATGGTCGTGCGGGCGACGAGTCTGCCGTCCCGGACGATGGCGATCTCCCGGCAGACCCGCTCGACTTCGGCGAGGTCATGGGAGGACATGAAGACCGTGCGCCCGCGAGCGTGAAACTCTTCGAGGAAGTGGAGAAAGTGCCGCTGGATGAGCGGGTCCAGACCGTCGCTCGGCTCATCGAGAATCAGAAGTTGCGGATCATGCTGCATCGCCGCGATGAGCGCGAGCTTTTGCTTCATTCCCTTCGAGTATTCGCCAAATCGCCGATTCAGATCATTCCGGGAAAGCTCCAGAGCATCGAGCATCGGCTGGCGGAGGATGGGAGCACTGGCGGAAAGCCGAGCTGCCAATTCGAGCTGATCGAGGCCGGTGCGATCGGCATAGAGTGATTCGGCCTGGACCAGGTATCCGATGTTGCGCCTGATTGCCACGCCGTCAGACCATGTGTCGTGCCCGAAAATGGTTGCGGTCCCTGACGTTGGCCGGATGAATGCCAGCAGGAGCTTGATGGTCGTCGTCTTGCCGGCGCCATTCGGGCCGAGAAACCCGAACATCGCTCCCTGCTCGACGGAAAGGTCGAGCCGGTCGAGGGCGAGTTTGCCTGGGTATTGCTTTGTCAGTGTGGTCGTTACAATTGCCGGCGAGGTCGGAAGGAAGGCATTCATTCTGGCAGCGTAGCATCGCGGTCGCCGGGGTGCCAAGAACGAGCATTCATTTCACGGGCGCCGTACAGACAGGATGTCACAGTGCGATCAGAAGCCGATAAGTGGAAAGTTCCGGAGAGCGATCCGGCCGGCCTCTCAAAGAAGCAACGGATCGAAGTCCAGGGAGGCACCGGCGCCAGCGATGTGACAGCGACTCCGGACGAGCGGGGGCTTCTCATTTTCTGCGGCATGTGCGGTGCGCTCAATCCGGCCACGAGTTTCTACTGCGCCGCCTGCGGTTCGACACTTGTCGACGCGTTTCACGCCACCGAGGGGCTGCGGGTATTCGAACGGCCAGATGCCGCTTCGCGGATCATCGACATCGTGCCAGCAGGCACGGTTTTGGATATCAACGAGGACCCGGACGCACCAAAGGACTATGTCCGGATCAGGCTGGCGAACGCACGGCTGGGCTACGTGCGACTGGCTGAAGTGGCGGCGCTCGCCGCGGCGGCTCCGGCTGCCTCTCACGCTGCACCACCAGCGGACATCAATACCAACGCGCGTGGTTGCGTCTCGACGTCCGGGGCGCTCGCTTCGCTGGTCCTGCTGGTGCTGCTCTCGACGCTCTCCGTGTACCTGATCAATCAGGAAGATTCCGCCGAGGCTGGTTTCCTGGCGCTGGTGACGTGCCTCGTGGTGGCGCCTCTGGCATTGTTGATGATCGTGCTCTACCTGATGGCCCGGGAACGCGAAGACCGACGACTGGACGAAGAGCAGGAGATCGCGCATCACGATCAGGTGTAGCTGGTTTAGCCGCTGGTCACCTGTTCAGCGTCCCAGAGCTGGCGTTGCACCTGCATGTGACCGAGGTGGAGGGCGGTGTGTTCCAGCGCGTGCAGAATGTACTCTGCTTTGGTCTTTTCGGCCGCGCTGACGCCATGAGCGGGATTTGCCTCGCGCCGGTAGACCGACTGCAAATCTTCCTCGGACAACTGATGGATGAGCGCCTCGAGCTGGCCCAGCCAGGCATCATAGCGCTGCCGCAGGAGGTCGATGCTGCCAGTGGCGGAGAACTCCCTGAGTCGCACCCGATTCAATTCGACACCGCCAACGGCCTGCAGCGTCCAGAACTCCCCAGCGCCCGCGATATGCGTCGCCATCCCGTACATGGTGCTGATGTCGCCATGGGCCTGGCTGGTCCGCCAGCTGGACATCGCGTCCTCCGGCATTCCATCGAGGGTTTCAAGAACCTGATCGCAAAGCTGGCGAAACAGTGCGATTGTGGCGTCACCGAATGCCGACATCATCGTCCTCCCGTTACCGATATCCCTGCAGCCACGCTTCAGCGCCGATTGTGGTAGGCAAGCCATGCCCAGGATAGACCGTCACGTCGGGCGGCAGTATGGACAGGCGGTGCATGCTCGCGGCCATGTCCTTTTCTGAAGCGCCGGGGATGTCGATCCGTCCGTGGCCATTTGGGAAAAGCACATCTCCTCCGAGGAAAACCCGGTCTGGTTCGGAGTAAAGCGCGGTGTGACCCGGTTCGTGCCCCGGAAGATGCATGACCGTAAAGATGGTCTCTCCGAGCTCGACGGTGTCACCCTCATCGACATAACGGTCGATCCTGGCGGGAGGGACGGGGATCGGCACATCGAACGGCAACGACTCTGGCGATGAGATCCCCGGCTCGCTCAAGCGGTGGGCAAGGAGGGGAACATCGAGGCGCTTTTGTAGCGCCGCGGCGTCGCCGACGTGATCCCAGTGCGCGTGGGTGATATAGAGCAACGAGACGGTGGCACCGGTCCTGGTTGCAGCTTCGATGATCGTTTCAGCGGAATCGAAGGGTGCATCGACGATCAGGGCGGTGCTGGTGGCGTCATCGAGCACCAGATAGGCATTGGTCTCGATCGGACCGGCGGAAAACGTGTGGACCGTCAGACTCATCGTTGCAGCACCTCGTCCTTCTTCTGGGTTTGTTCGTTTTCGATGTCAGTCAGCGTCTCTTCAGGCGGTTCAGCGGCGTCGGGCTCGGGAGTCGCCGGTTTTGCCGGAACAGGCTCCATGTCAGGTGTCCAGACTGGTCCAGAGCCTTCTTCACTCTCGACATCGAATCCCAGCATGCCAAGCAATTGTGCCGACCACGCCGCTCGCCAGGGAATTGGATCGACTGGTTTGCCCGGTGCATGGGAGTCCGAGCCCGCGGAAATGACCATTCCCTTGTCGATCGCCATCTGACGATAGAGCGCGGTTTGCTCGGCCGTGTGAGAACGGTAGTGAGCCTCCAGCCCGTCAAGGCTCACCGTCTGCATCATTCGGTCGAGGTCGGCTTCCGTGACAACACCGACCGCATCTTCTCGTCCGGGGTGAGCGATCACACAAAGTCCGCCGGCGGCGTGCGCGGCGTTTACGACATCTTCGAGCGGCAAGTCGGCAGTGAATGTTCCGCCGAGCGAAACGAGCATTTCCGCGGACTCTTTCAGGTTCGGGGCATGTTTATCCTGTATCACCGCCGACAGGACGTGAAAGGGCCACAGCACGCGTCCGTCGCGAATTTCCTCGAGAGAGGGCAAGTCGCGGCCGGAGGCGATGAAGCGTTCGCGTGCGTCCAGTGCGTTGATGTTGAGCTGCTCGTCGATTTCGCGCATCAGTTCCAAGAAGGGTGCAGCAAGCTCATCGGTGCGGTCGGGGCGGATACCGTACACGAGAATGTGCAGCTGGCGCTCTTCCCAGCGGCAGGTCACCTCTACCCCCGGAACGACGACGATGCCGCGCTCGCGTCCAAGCGATATTGCCTCGGCCACTGATTTCTGAGAGTCGTGATCGCAGACGGCGGCGACTCTGAAGTTGTTGGCGGCGAGATAGGTGGTCAGGGAGTCGGGTACCCAGAAACCATCGCTTGCCAGAGTGTGCAGATGCAAATCGATGCGATCTGTCGGAGCAAGCGTTACTTGTGATGTGCCATCAGGTGTCGTCAAGAGAACTCCAGGTGAGGCGCCTTGGCCGCAAATCAACCGATCCGATAGAAGAGTTTACGCAAATGGGCTGGCCTTGCGCGGTGTATGCGGGCCGTGTCACCATCGACGCTGCGTGACGGCGCGAAGCGCCGATGCATCGCCAAGCGTACAGGAGCCCTCTATGACGATCCCACCCCACCAGAAACCGGAGACTTACGCGCTTTTCAAGGCGTACGACATTCGCGGCGTCTTTCCGGAAGAGCTGGACGCCGATATCGCCTATGCCGTGGGGCGGGCGCTTGTCGCCTATTTGCAGCCGTCGGAAGTTGCCGTCGGGCGGGACATGCGGGTATCAGGGGAAACGCTGTCGGCGGCATTGATCGACGGCATTCGCGATCAGGGGGCAGATGTTGTCGATGTCGGGCTGGTTTCCACCGATGCGCTCTATTTTGCTGTCGGCAAATACGGGTTTGCCTCGGGGGTGATGATCACCGCGTCACACAACCCGCCCCAGTACAACGGCTTCAAGATCTGCCGGGAGGACGCGAGAGCGCTCTCCCTTGAGGAAGGCATTGGCCAGATTCGCGATCTGGTGGTCACCGGCAAGATCAGCGCGGCGCCGGACGGCAAACGCGGGGATCTGACATCAAAAGACATTCTCCAAGCCTACGTGGATCAGGCCATCTCGCTCATCGACGTGTCGTCTCTCAATCCGTTTCGGATCGTTGTCGACGCCGGAAACGGCATGGCAGGGAAGACGATTCCTCTGCTTTTCCAGCACCTGCCCGGAGAATTGATCCCTCTCTTTTTCGAACTCGATGGCACGTTCCCGAATCATCTGGCAAATCCGATCGATCCGAAGAATATGGTCGATCTGCAGAAGGCTGTCGTCGAGCACAAGGCCGATCTGGGCGTGGCATTCGATGGCGACGCCGACCGGATGTTCCTGGTCGACGAAACAGGTTCCCTGATTGGGGGAGACATCACCACCGCGATGGTGGCGATTCCGATTCTGGAGCGGCAGCCCGGGGCAGCGATTTGCTACAACCTCATTTGCTCGCGGTCAGTGCCGGAAACCATTTCCGCCCATGGCGGAAGGCCAATTCGCACCCCCGTGGGTCACTCGCTGATCAAAAAGATCATGCGGGACGAGGATGCCGTGTTCGGCGGGGAGCATTCGGGTCATTTTTACTTCCGGGACAACTGGTACGCAGATTCCGGTCTCTCGGCGATGCTCAACGTGCTCCAGCTGATGTCGAAGGCCGGGAAGCCGCTTTCGGAGGTGGCGGCGCCTATCGACACACGGGTTCGAAGTGGTGAGATCAATCTGGAGATTACCGATAAACCGGGAGCGATCGAGCGGGTCAAGCGGGCCTTCGAAGACGCGGGAGCTGCGACCGATACTTTCGACGGGCTCACGGTCGCGTTCAACGATCGGTGGCTGAATATCAGGGCGTCGAATACCGAGCCATTATTGCGCGTAAATGTGGAAGGGGATACGCGGGAGGCGATGGAATCGTTGCGGGACGAAGCTCTGGAGATCATCCAGCCTTCCGGGGATGCCTAGCCCTCTGCAACCAGTCTGCGAAAACGCGTGGGCGGATATTCCGTTCGACACGGAGATCGACATCGCCAAGCTCGCGCCGGATGGACGAGAGGTGACGCGCTATCCGGGTCGCGTCATCGCATCGCCCGACCCGGTATGGCTCGTGGCGGAAGCGATGTGGACGCGCCCTGAGATGGAGATCGAGGGACTTCGTTTCGTGCGTGGCGACCGGCTGATCGAGTCCTTTTCGCACCAGTTTCCGTTCAACGCGTTCTGTGTCATTGATCCAAATGCGGCGGTTCGTGGGTGGTACGCGAATGTCACATGGCCTTCGTGGATCGACCTGGAGGGAAAGCCCGTGCTCTACTGGCACGATCTGTACATCGACCTCATCGGGCGTCCTTCGGGCGATTTCACGATCATGGACGAGGATGAGCTGGCCGATGCTTCAGTCGATCCAGTCGTCAGGGCGATGATCGATGAGGCCAGGGACGAACTGGTGCGCCGATTCAGGCTGCGTGAGATGCCGTTTCGGATCTGGTGGGAATAAAACGCCTCTCTATGTCCCGGCTGACCCACTGCCCCGGCGCAGGGCGAGATTCGTTTCGAGTTTTTCCGTCGCCACGTCTCTGGAGAACTTCAGTCGCAATGCGATCAGCGCCAGGATCAGGTTGTCTCCACGTTCTCCTGGCGGGATGGGAGACAGTTGTCCGGTGCGGAGGTCTGATTCGATCTGAGTGCGAATCGATGCCAGTGCAGAGGATTCGCGTATCGCCAGCGTGATTTGATCGGGCTCCGCCTTCTCGAAGAGCCACGCCAGTGCCGGGCGCATCCAGGTCTCGCTGTTTCCTGCCACGATGCCTACGGATTCAGCCGATGGGAATCGTCGGACGAACCGGCCTCGAGCTCTGCCCTCAGGTCTTCGTAGCCCTCGCGTCCCATCAGGGCGTACGTGGCGTTCTTTCCGGCTTCCACCCCTGGTTGGCCGAAGGGATCGACATCGAAAAGCCCGCCACCAATGACGGTCTGAAACTCATGCATGAAGAAAAACTCGCCGATGATCGCGGCATCGATGACAGGAACGGTGATCGTCAGGTTCGGCCGCTGGGCGTTCGTCAATGCCCATGCGGTGGCGATGCGTTCGCGGTCGAGTAGCTGACCGAGCTCCGCGTTCCTCAGGTAACGCAGATCGGCCAGGGAATCGGGAGTCGAGCTTAACTTGACCGTCCTGCGATACTCGCCAATTCCCGTGAGACAGATCAGTTTGTCGTTGGGACCCTCGGTGTAGAGCTGAATCTGGGAGTGCTGATCGATGGCCCCCAGGGCCTTGATCGGTGTTTGCCCGGCAAACACCTCCTGGTTGGATACCGACAGGCGTTTGCCCAGGCTCTCGGCCCAGAGCTGACGGAACCAGTCGGCGATGCCATAAAGGGCATCGGCATACGGCATCATCACCAGCATGCTCTTGTGTTTTTCGACAGCGGTAAGCCAGGCAAGCGTGGCGAAAAGCGCTCCCGGATTTCCACGCAGATCGCGTTGCCGGCTCGCTTCGCGCATGGCTGCCGCGCCTTGCAGCATCCCGCCGATGTCAATGCCGCAGAGCGCGGCCGGCAGCAATCCCACAGCGCTGAGAACGGTCATCCGGCCATCGACGCCTGGAGGCACGGGGAAGGTACGGTAGCCCTCCTGATTGGCGAGCTGGCGGAGCAAACCGTCGGCAGGATCGGTGGTTGCCACGATCTGTTTCCGGGCCTGGTCAGGGCCGACAACCTGCTCGAGGGCGTCTTTGACGACAAGGAAATTGGCCATGGTTTCCGCAGTCTGCCCGCTCTTTGTGACAACGTTGACGAGCGTGTTCTCGAGGTCAACCGTTTCCAGGGTGGCGGCGACTTTCTCCGGGTCCGGGTTGTCGAGGACGAAGAGTCGCGGTCCAGCCCGGCGATCATCGGGCTGAAGGTTCCGGAACGGATGAGCGAGCGCCTGGATCGTTGCGATGGCGCCGAGGGAAGAACCTCCGATGCCGACGAGGAGAAAGTCCCGGTATTGCCGGCCCTCGGAACGGGAAAACTGTGTGAGATCTTCGATCAGCTGGTGGTCGTCGGGCAGAGACATCCATCGCTGCTGGCCATTCTCATATTCGCTCCAGATACGGTCGATGTGGGTGGTGACCTGCCCGGCAACGCTATCGAGATCGACGTCGGACAGGCCGTTTTCAGTACCGACGACGCTGTTCATCACATTCGCGTAGTCGATTGCGATCCGTGAGTTCAGTTCTGGCATGGTGGTTCGCCCTTTCGACGGCCAGGCGAGTAAACGTCGCTGGCGATGGTAGCACGGAGGGGGCGTGAATCAATCGGGACCGAGGGCAGGGCTACTTGCGGCCAGAGCCTGAAGCGTGATTCCGCCGACGGGCGGACGCAAGGTCATCGGAGTGAGATCTGACAACGGAATGTTCAGGGCTTCGCTCAACATCTGGGCCATGACGTTCAGGCAGTAGGCGCCCTGGCAGAGTCCCATGCCCGCCCGGGTCCTTCGCTTGAGATCGTTCAACGATGACGCACCTGCGGTGATCGCTGCATCGATCTGAGCGGCGGTAACCTCTTCGCAGCGGCAAACGCACAGACGGCCAGAGGAATTTACGTCTCCGGCCATCGCGGGGCGGGGTGCTCGCATGTCTATTGGTGCTGTCGATTGGGGAATCCAGGGTTGACGAACCCTGCCCGGGGATACGGCGGACTGCGAGCCGGGCGAATCTTCCGGGATGCTGGTTGGTCGAATCCTCTCGACGGCGGACGTGTCGACAAGCAAGAAGCTGGCGGCAATTGCTGCTGCGGCATAGGCGCCTTCGGCCGCAGAATCCGCTGAAGCATGTGCGCCCGCAGCACCTCCGGCGATCCAAATCTGACGATTCGTGGTTCGACACTGGCTATCCCGGCTGACCCGCCAGTGGCTCTGCTGCGTATCGAAGGTCAATTCGCATTCGGCCATGGCGGCGAACGTTAGATCCGGCGCTGGTTCCAGGGCAATGACCACCATGTCGGTTTCCACTGTTCGTCCGTGCAATCGGGCATGTTCGACTTGCCCGCGACCTGTGACTTCAAAGGAACGTATTTCGGACACGTCCACCATCAATGAAACCTCGCCGCCCGCGTGCTTTAGCACTTCGGACACATGCTGCCCGCGCGGACCAGAGCCTATGATGGTGAAGCGGCGGGCAGGGAGCAAATGCCATCGCTGAAGAAGTGTGAGAATCCCGGTGCCGGTGATTACTCCCGGTAATGTCGACCCCGGAAAAGGCACGGTGGGATCGGTGGCACCATGCGCCAGGAGAACGGCGTCGGGCTCGAGGATCACTGGGAGATCGTCACAACTGGCCGCGACCCGAGGGCCGGCAAAGAGGCCCCAGACCGCTGTCCAATGATGCGACCGGATTCCGTCGGTGGGCGGCAGATCGATCGGGAACCGGTCGAAGAGATGAACCTCGAGGCCGGAGGCAACGGCGGTAAGGGCGGCGGCCTTTCCTGTCGATCCGGCGCCAATAATCGCCAGCACTGGCGGTGTCATTGTGTCAACTCCGGGATCGATCCGCCGAGACCGTGCTGCGTTTCGACCTGCATACCCTCTCGTATGGGAGTCATGCAGGCCCGAGTGCCGCTGACTCCATTGACGATCATCAGACAATCGGCACAACGGCCCGTGAAACAGAATCCGCCCCGTGGCTCTCCGCTCTCCGGCATGGTGCGAAATACCCTGATGCCAGCGGCCAGCAAAGCAACGGCCAGCGGTTCGCCTTCACGGCCTTCGAGTGGATTGCCATCACACGTGAAGGGCACGACGTTGATGGATGCGTTCTGCCCTGAATCGAGGCGGAGGGGATTATGACCTTGCACCATGTGGCATTCACCAAGTTTCTGATTCATCGACGTGGGGATGATCCTCGCTCCCGGGATACGCGTCAAATCGCGATGGTGCGGGTAGCAATCGCGCGGTCTGCCTCAGGGCACCGTTTATACTCAGCGAGTTGCTCGAACCACTGGGTTCGCATCTAGCATCAGCACCCGAACACGTCAGGCGCTGGGTCATGAGTGAGGTTTTCGATGGTCAAAACTGCTGCGCGTCCGACGAACGGAAACCCTTCACCCAACGCGGCGGAGATGGCTCCAGCGTATCTGGAATCAGTCGCGAGAGACCACGTCTGGATTCACTCAGCGACCTGGGTTGATCTGGCGGAGAGCAACGGCTTTCGCGTCTTCGATCGAGGCGAGGGAAGCACGATTTACGACATCCACGGCAAGGGGTACCTCGACGGTATTGCAGGGCTGTGGGTCGTCAACGCTGGTCACGGACGTCGCGAAATCGGCGAAGTCATGGGAGAACAGGCTGCACGGTTGGCCTATGCCTCGGCAATGAATTTCACGACGGTCCCGGCCGTCCAACTGGCGGCCATGCTGGCAGAGCGCACACCGGGCGATCTGAACCGCGTTTTCTTCTGTTCTGGCGGCTCGGAAGCGGTGGAGACAGCCCTGAAAATCGCCAAGCAAGTGCAGTACATGCGCGGGTTTACCGCCCGGTATAAGGTGATCGCCCGGCGCGGTTCCTACCACGGGATGACGTTTGGGGCCATGAGCCTGACCCAGTCACGACGAAACGAGAAAGTCTTCGGTCCGTTTATGTATGGCGTGTCCCACGTTCCGCAGCCGGATCGCTACCGCTCGGACTTTGGTGTGGACGGTGAGCAGGCGGAAATTATGGCCGCTACGGCGGTCGAACAGGAGATTATCTATCAGGGTCCCGAGACGGTGGCGGCGGTAATTGGCGAGCCTATCTCGACCGCAGCCGGCGTTCACGTTCCATCAAGGATCTACTGGCAGATGCTTCGTGAGATATGCGACCGACATGGTGTGCTGCTGATATGCGATGAGGTTATCAATGGCTTCGGCCGCACCGGGACGCTGTTCGCCCAGGAGCAGTACGGCATACAGGGCGACATCATGACGATTGCCAAGGGGCTGTCGTCGGGCTATGCGCCGATCGCGGCGGCGGTGGTCAGCGAGAAGGTCTACGACATCTTCAAAGAGAACAAATCGATGGCGATCGACCACCTTCTCACCTTTGGCGGTCATCCCGTAGCCGCGGCAGCGGCCATCAAGAACCTGGAAATCTTCGACGAGGAAAACATCGTCGAGCGCGGCGCGGAACAGGGAGCCTACCTGGGGCAGAAACTCGAAGAGCTCCGTGCTCACCCGACCGTCGGCGATGTCCGCGGGGTGGGTATGGTCTGGGCGATCGATCTGGTTCGCAGCAAGGCGAACAAGACGAAGTGGGGCAAAGATGCCGAATACACGAGGCGGCTGAACGATCTGGTGGCCGAGCGAGGTCTGATCAACCGGACGTGGGATGTCATGCATTTCGCCCCGCCCCTGATTATGGCCCGCGAGGAGATCGACCGGATGGTGGGCATCGCGGACGAGGCGCTGACGATTGTCGAGAAGGAATTCGCGGGCGAGATCACGGATTAGGACCGTGACCCCTGGTTGACACGCCGGGAGTTGTAACAACTCGAGCAATAGACGGGACGGCCGTGCCTGGGAACGAAAGGCACGGCTGTTTCTTTGCCACACGCTGCGCAGGTCGCTGGGTAGCTGGCGTTGCGGCGAAACGTTTCGGTGCGCTGTCCACTGGAATTCCCTCCATAGTGTCCGAGGGCCTCCACCCAGCGATCACGGGTCTGTGATTCGTGCGCGCGGATCAAATCCGCGTTGCGCTCGGCTCTCCGGCGCGCCCGGCAATCCAGACAGCGATCAGGCTCCTTGAAACCCCTGTCGGCGTAGAACCTTCGTTCCTCATCACCAAAGACAAAGGGTGCGCCACAATCGGCACAGGACCGGCTATCGGGATCGATTGGCATGGGTGCTCTATCTCGGATTGTGCTCCTGGCTTTTGCCATCAGACGGGATCTCCACTTGTGGTTATGCCGAGCGCGGTTCGAAGCTCGGTGACAGTTGAACATAAAGCATCTGGACGCGCTGCGATCAATTCAGCGTGATCGGGACTTCCCCAGAGGACGCCGATGGTGCGGATGCCTGCGGCCCGGCCCGCGAGGATGTCGGCCGCGGAATCGCCAACGATGACCGCAGTATCATCGGGGTTCCGTCCCAGTTTCTCGAAGACGGCGAGGAGCGCCTCGGGATCAGGTTTCTGCTTCACGACGTCGTCACCGGCATAGATCACGCGGAAGTAGGTTGCCACGCCGAGTCGATCGAGGGTGTAGAGGGCTGTGAGGCGACTCTTGCCGGTCACCACAGCCAGGTCGATGCCGTCCGCATATGCGTCGTGCAACAGGGTGGCAAGGCCGTCGAACAGCGTCACCAATGCGTCGTGATCCTTCTCATAGGCTGCGATATAACGCTCGATTGCCGCTTCGGCGGCTTCGCCCTCCAGTTTCGAGCGCAGAATCTGGTTATCGGGCGGACCAAACATCCTCCTGATCTCGGGAGGATCGAGTGTGCGACCGATTGCTGGCTCAAGTGCGGCATTGAATGAGCGGTAGATCAGCGGAAGCGTGTCGGCGATGGTTCCATCCAGATCAAAGATGATCGTCCTGTATCGCGTTCTGGCATTCATCGAATCAGGAGGGAGCCTTTCCGCGCATTTGCCTGGCCAATCGCATCCGATGCTCCGCCGTTCCCGCGGCAAGCTCCTGCAGGGCGCATTCGTAGTCGAGGTGCTCTTCCAGACCTGCGTAAACCGACCGGTTGAGTGCTCTCTTGGTAAGACCCAGCACTTCCCGCGGTTGCTCGATCAGTCTGCGGGCGAGGTCCGCGACCGCGGCATGGAGCTGATCTCCGGGGACCACCTGGTGAACCAGCCCAAACTCCTGCGACTCTGTCGCGGATATCCGCGCGCCGAGCATGAACAACTCAGTCGCCGCCCCTACGCCGGCGAGCCGGGGCACGAGCATCGACAGTCCAACGCCTGGAATCAAACCTATCCCGATTGGCGACATGACAAGGCTGGCGGAGGAAGAGGCGACTCGGAAATCGCAGGCGAGCGCGACCGCCAGACCCGCACCAGCCGCCACTCCGTTGATCCGGGCAATGACCGGCTTTTCGATGGCCCGGATGTCGACGATCAAGGGGCAGAGCCGTTCGCGCAGTTGCCTGCCGACGGCAGCCGCGCCACCCGATTGCTCGGCGTCAGCCAGCTCGAAGATATCCTGACCGGCGGAAAACGCGCCGCCTGATCCCGTTACCACGATTACGCGTATGGCGTCGTCTTTCGAAGCCGTCCGCAATGCGGCCTGAAACTCGAGCGCCAGAGCACTGTCGAACGCATTGAGAAACTTCAGCCGGCGGAGGGTGATCGTTCGCACTTCGCCATTGGTCTCGGTGGTCAGTATCGTTGCCGGCGTGGTCACGGTATTCTCCCGGGCGGCTTCGACGCGCGGTCATCGAGGAATGAGCGCATTTTCTCCTGCGTCTCGTTCGACTCGAAGAGGGACTCGAAAAGCCTGCGTTCGTGCTCGATGCCGGTGGCGAGGGCGAGGTTCTCTGCCAACAGCACAGCATACTTCGCCCTGGCTACCGCGTCCCGCGGCCGCGCTGCGATGTGTTCGCCGACAGAGACGGCCAGATCGAGCACCAGCTCGTTTGGGGCGACGCGGGCGATCAGGCCGAAGCCCAACGCGTCACGGGCCTTCAGCCTGCGTCCTGTCAGTATCATATCCATGGCTACCGACTTGCCAACTGCCCGGATCAGGCGCTGGGTGCCTCCGCCGCCCGGCATCAGGCCGAGACCGGTCTCCGGCAGCGCGAAAACCGCGTCCTCACCGGCGATGATGATGTCGCAGACCATGGCCAGCTCGCAACCACCTCCGAGGGCCATGCCGTTGACCGCGGCAATCAGCGGTTTGCGAATCCGAGCAAGCTGGCGCCATTCGTCAAGTCGCGAGAGGTCATGGACCTCCTGCGGTGATTTCCCAGCAAGTTCCC
>JBFWRO010000010.1:0-15219 GCA_050248865.1 Thermomicrobiales bacterium
TCCCGTCCGTGGCGAGTGTCGTAACGCCGGGCGACGCGGCCTCCCTCGACTCCACCGGACCCGACCGAACGCTCGATCGCTCCGTGGGTCCTGAGAGCGAGCAGATCGCGCCACCTGTCGCCTCAGATTTGACAGAGACACGTGTCGTCCTCCTGGTGGGCGGCACGCTGGTGATCATTCTGGCGGTGATCGCGCGATTCTATCTGTAATTTCCGAGGTTCAATAAAGAGAGAGCGGCCGGTCGGCCGCCCTCTTCTCGCTGATGGTGATCCGATCGATTAGTTTCCGACTTCGCGGAACTCGCCTTCGACCGTCGCCTCGTCGGCCGGCTCTTCAGCGCCAGGCATTTCGCCGTCGTACGCGCCGTTTGTCTCACTTCCAGCGGCTGATTCGTAGACGGACGTACCGACCTTGGTCAATGCCGCGACCATCTCTTCGTGCGCGGTCTTCAGTTCGTCGGTGTTGTCGCCTTCCTTCTTGAGAAGGTCGCGAACGGTCTGAACCTTGAGCTCGAGGTCGGCTTTGACCTCAGCGGGAATCTTGTCGCCATATTCATTCAGAACGCTGTCGGCCTGGTAGGTCATCGACTCCGCATCGTTGCGCAGCTGAATCGACTCGCGGCGGACGCGGTCCTCTTCGGCATGCGCTTCGGCGTCTTTGACCATGCGCTGAACTTCGTCATCTGACAGACCGGAGGATCCGGTAATGGTGATCTTCTGTTCCTTCGACGTGGCCTGATCGCGAGCGGTGACATTGAGGATACCGTTGGCGTCGATGTCGAAGGTGACCTCGACCTTCGGCAAGCCACGCGGCGCGGGCAAAATGCCATCGAGAATGAACTTGCCGAGACTCTTGTTGTCGTTAGCCATTGGCCGCTCACCCTGGAGCACATTGATCTCGACTTGTGGCTGGTTATCAGCGGCGGTCGTAAACACCTGGCTCTTGCGGGTGGGGATCGTCGTGTTCCGCTCGATCAGCGGAGTGGCAACTCCACCGAGTGTCTCGATCGACAGGGTCAACGGCGTGACGTCGAGAAGGAGGATGTCCTTGACCTCGCCGCCGAGCACGCCGCCCTGGATTGCCGCACCGATGGCCACCACCTCGTCCGGATTGATGCCCTTGTGAGGCTCCTTGCCGAAGTACTCCTGAACTTTCTTCTGCACGGCAGGCATGCGCGTTTGTCCGCCGACCAGGATCGCCTCGTCGATGTCGGGCTTCTTCAACTCGGCATCCTTGAGGGCTGCGTCCATGGGGGGAACTGTGCGATCGATCAGTGAGCCGGTGAGTTGCTCCAGCTTGCTGCGTGTCAGCGTTTCCTGCAAATGCTTCGGTCCAGTGGCATCAGCCGTGACGAATGGCAGGTTGACATCGGTCTGCTGCGTGCTGGACAGCTCGATCTTGGCCTTTTCCGCGGCTTCCTTGAGTCGCTGCAGGGCCATGCGGTCGGCACGAAGGTCGATGCCTTCCTTCTTTTTGAACTCGTCGGCCAGGTAATCGATGACTTTTTGATCGAAGTCATCACCGCCCAGGTGCGTATCTCCATTCGTCGAAAGCACCTGGAACACGCCTTCGGAGAGGTCCAGAATCGAGATGTCGTACGTGCCACCGCCGAGGTCGTAGACGGCGAGTTTCTCGTCGCCCCGTTTCTCCAGTCCGTACGCCAGAGCGGACGCCGTTGGCTCGTTGATGATTCTCTCGACATTGAGTCCCGCAATCTTGCCGGCGTCCTTGGTCGCCTGCCGTTGCGAGTCATCGAAATATGCGGGGACGGTCACGACGGCCCTGTCGACAGTCTCTCCGAGATAGGCCTCTGCATCAGCCTTCAGCTTTTGCAGAATCATGGCTGAGACTTCGGGAGGGCTGTACCAGCGCTCGCCCATCTTCACCTCGACGCCGCCGTTCTTGGCCTCCCGCACCTCGTAGGGGACGATCTTGATGTCGTCCTGAACATGGGGATCGGTGAACTTGCGGCCCATGAACCGCTTGATCGAGGCGATGGTGTTCTCCGGGTTGGTGACCGCCTGGCGACGCGCGAATCGTCCGACGAGTCGCTCGCCGGTATTCGTCATGGCCACGACTGAGGGCGTCAGTCGTTCTCCTTCGGCATTGGGGATGACAACCGGCTCGCCGCCTTCAATTGTCGCCATCACCGAGTTCGTGGTTCCGAGGTCAATTCCAATCATTCTAGCCATGTGATGTTGCTCCCTTCGCTACGATGGCTTTTGGACAGTGGATCGTATCAAGCATTTCTGACAGCTTCCGTTTCATCGACTTGTTGTGTATCTCCTACCATGACCATGGCTGGTCGCAGGACCTGATCGCCATGCCAATACCCATTCTGCAAGATGTCCACGACTGCAGCGCCGGAGGAACCGGGAACGACTGCTACCGCTTCATGCAAAGCTGGATCGAACGGCTGGCCCAGGGCTTCGATCGGCCTTACTCCTTCACGTTCGAGAAAGGCCGAGAGATTGCGCTCGATCAGCGCCATTCCGGCAACCCAAGGTTCGTCCTTGCTGGCCTGCGGAATGGCATCGAACGCTCGGCGAAAGTCGTCGGAAATCGGCACCAGTCGCAGAAGCAGGTCCCGATTTGCCAGTTGACGCGCAACGCCCCGTTCCTGCTCCACGCGCCGGCGATAGTTGGCGAAATCGGCAAGAGTGCGCTGCAGCTGATCGAGGAACTGATCCCGCTCGGCCCGAATCGCACTGCATTCCGCCGATTCTGCCTCGGCTTTCTCTACTTCGTCCGTCCGGACTTCTGTCTGGTCGGCCGGGGGATGATCTGATCTCTTCATTACACCACCTAATCTGACGCATCCGGATACAGGTCCGCCACCAGATCGCTGATCAGGCGGGCCATATACCGTACTGTTGATATCGTCCTCCAGTAGGACATCCGAGTCGGCCCGACAACGCCGAGCAGCCCCGAAACCTGACCCTCGACACCGTACGTCGAAACGATCACGCCAAGCCGCTTCAGATCGCCGGGCAACTGCTCATCGCCAATGAATACTCTGAGGTTGGTTCCCGTTTCCATACGAGGCAGCAACGCATGGAGGATGCCACCGCCATAGGCAAGGTCGAGCACTGCTTGAATGTCCAGGTTTTCGACGCCCGGCTGACCCACAATGTTCTCAAGACCAGAGGCCCTTACAGGAGTCTGCCTTGCGGCGTCGGCCATGCGCAGGACCCCGACGATCTGATCGACGATGGCGCCCGCCAGGGGGCTCCCCGGGTCATGATTCCACCGAATCTCATTCGCGGACCGACCGCGAAGCTGCCGGTTCAGGTCGTCGGCGACGGCGCTCAGCGTTTCCTGGGACGCTTCCTCGGGAAGATGCAGCATCAACTGGCGAACCGTGCTCTCGAGCGTCACCAGGATCAGCAGCGCCGAACGAGGCTGGAGCGCGATCAATTCGAGATGCCGCAGACGGGTGATTGGCGCGCGGGGCGCTGTCACCACGGAAACGTTGCCAGCGATGCCGGCAAGAATCGACGCGGCAAGTTCGGGCCAGTCTTCGAGCTGCGATTCCATCTGCTTGAACTGGTGCCGGATCATGATCTGATCCCCGGGTGGCACCTCCACATCGTTCATCAAATGACGAACGAAGTACCGGTAACCGGCGTCTGTAGGAATCCGACCGCCCGAGGTGTGAAGATGCTCCACATACCCCCGCTGCTCGAGCTCTGCCATCTCATTGCGAATCGTCGCCGATGAGACGCCGATGGGATACTGCTCGGTCAGGCGTTTCGACCCCACGGGTCTGCCATCGGAGACATATTCGTGGACGATCAATCGCAAAACGCCCCGTTGACGTTCGGTAAGATCGTCCTGATGCTGGCGATCGGCTGTTGAACGAGTAATAATATTCCCACTTTCTCACAAATTAGCACTCTTCCTTTGAGAGTGCTAACGCGTGGAATAATAGTGTTTTTGACAGGTGCGTGTCAAGGTTGAGCGGATCACGGGAGGGGTCCAAACCGTTTGCGTTCGATCACCTGGGACACCCCGGAAGATGACCGTTGAATGCGAATGGGGTGGTCACACCGTCGATGCATTCCCGGTGCGGCGCCAGCTGAGAGCGGTCGCAAGAAAGACCGGGGCGAGGAGATGAGAATCACCCTGAGCTTCGGCCAAACAGCCTTCTGAGCCTGCCGGGTTCATCAGCAGGTTTGAGGGCTGCATCGATCCGCGATCGAACGGCACGGTCTGATGGGGCTGTGACAACAGCGCCCCCCGCTGGCCACGATTCCGGCACATCGGCAATGACCACACCGATCGCTTCGAACAATCCCTGGTTCGCGCTTCGCGCCGTTCGCACGGCTTCGAGAATGAGACCCTGCAGGAGATGGGCATCCATGTTGGCTTCGGCCAACCGTCGCACGCTGCGCTCGAGGTTCCGGTCGAGAATTTCCTCCGCCTGTGCCATCAACCGGGCGGGAAGGTAGCACCCTCCCATCTGACCCTCCTGGTAGTCGAGCCGGATCGGGAGGCGACGGGATATCCGTTCGTCCATTCCGGCCTGGCTGAACAGTCGCGAAGGAGGCCGCAAGAGCATGGATATTCCGCGATCCACGCGGGCCTCCCATGCGGTGAGCGACAGTCCATCCGAGGCAAAACTCGGGCCTCGCTCCGAAAGAAAACGCGCGAAACCGGCCTCCATCGCCATGAGCTCGCGATCGGTCGGCGTCTCACCGAGCCGCAAGTCCTGGACGTATGCTTGTGCCAGCTCATCTGACACTGGATGAAGCGAACATGGTTCCACAGTCGGTCTCACCTCACGGGCGCCGCGCCTGACGACATTGTGCCAGAGTGGGAAGCGGGAGCATGCCGAAAAGAGAAACTCCGATCACGATTGGCGTTGCGAGTCCGACAATGGCTCGACCCATCGAGCGGCGGGTCTGGCCGGGCCAGGTCGTGCCGCTCTTCGATGTTCCACTCCAGGTCACCACGCGAGGACAGATCTTTGTCTGCAGCAGCGGCAGGTTGCCTCTTCGCGATTGTGCCGCCACGTACCTCATCTTCGACCGGGTTCTCGAATTTGTCATCGATGAGCGTCGATTTCTCGATGAGTGCTTTCGCGTCATTCGGCCCGGGGGAACGCTGGCAGGGTTCGTGCCCAATGCCTCCGGATTCGGACAGGTGGACATCGTGAACGCCGCCCGCTACGTGAACGACATCATCAAGCGAGGTCCGCCGCTACCTGAAATCAGCGAATCAGGCTGGCGCAAACACTTCACGTGCAGGGAAATGCAGGTGCTTCTCACAAACTCAGGATTTCGCAGTATGTCTATCAGCTCCAGGGGTACCCTGAGACGAGAAGCGGCCACCGCCCGGCGCCTGATCTCGAGGACGATCTCACAGGAACCCCGGGAGCGGCTTTTTGATCCTGATTTCACCGAGCACGAAAGCGTGAACCCCGCAGCTGGTCGTGTGCGCAACTGGCGGGGAGCGGTTCTCAGCTTTGAGGCGCTTCGACCATAGCGGGATGCTGCCTGACAAACCAAGGGGCGGCTCGATGACGAGCCGCCCTTTGTTGAGATGTTCGCCGTTGTGACTACGCTTCGGCGGTGAGTGTCATCACCATGCCGGCTTCCCTGTGCCCGGGAACATCGCAGATAACCTCATACTCGCCAGCTGGGACATTCACGGTGATCACTCGTGAGGTGCCAGGTTCGAGCATTTCGTTGATCCCAAGGTCCTCGTTGACAAAGCTGTGCTGCGCGGCACCGGTATTGTCAAGAAGGATCGTTACATCGGTATCCGCGGAGATCGTGAGCTCGTTGGGCTCGAAGAAAATATCCTTCAGCTCGATCGTGAAGTCAGCGCTGACCGGGGAAGCCTCTGGTGACGCGGCCGGGGACGCGACAGGAGATGCTTCTGGGGACGCGACGCTGATTTCTATGTCAGGAGATGCTTCGGCAGCCGGAATAGCCGCCGATGTGGGCGAACCCACTGCAGCCACTTCAGGCGATCCGGTTGCGGCCGCCATTGGAGAACCAGCAGCCATGACCTCCGGCGATCCCATTACGGTAATCTCAGGCGTACCGGCCATTCCGGCAGGGCTGGCCTCCGCGACAGGAGAAGCGCCCATGGCCTCGTCTGGCGTCGCTGCGCCAGCATCGACCGTCGCCGTTGCCGCAACTGTTGGCGTTGGTTCTGGTTCATCGTCGTCATCACGCAGGAAGTACCAGGCGCCAATCGCCACCGCACCGAGAATCAGAAGTGGGATCAGCCATTTCCAGGGTCCAGACCCCCCAACACCGGCAGCGGACGCAGGCGGCGGTGGTGGCGGAGGCGGTGGTGGCGGCGGAGGCGGCGCAAACGTTGTCGATGTGCGCACAGGCTCCGTCGCGCGGACTTCCTGTTTGGGCGCTTCCGCTGCTTTTGCAACCGGCTCCTCGCGCACCGACGCCGCCACGGTCGCCTTCTTGAATCCGGCATTCGTCGCTTCCACAATACTGGCGAAGCAGACTGCCGGAATCACCTGCGCGTAACCAGCGTCGGATGGCTCGTAAAGGACATTCGCTGGCTCAGTGCCCTCAATTGGAAAGCCAGCCGGGCAATCGCGACCACCAGTTCCCTTGACGAAACCCGCACCGGCAGCCGCAGCTCCCGCAGCAGCAGCCCCCGCGGCCGCGCCCGCAGCGGCACCAGCCTGATCAGCTCTGACACGGACGAATCCCTGCCGTTCGGCGACTTCGCCGCTCTCGAAGCACATCTCCGGAATGACCTGAGGATAACCAGCGTCATCCGGTAGATAGAAAACATTCCCGGGCTCGTTTCCCTTTACGGGATAGCCCGGCGGGCATTCACGCCGGCCAGTTCCTCTGACCCACCCAGTACCAGAACGATCTGCCATACCTCTCCTCCCGAGTTCTCGCGTTGTGCGGGGATAGCGAGCGGCAATGCCGAGCTCGATTCCCTTTCTAGTGTACTGCAAGACTCGCGCCAATTGGCTATGTACCCACGTACCTACGCCATATTTGCCGCGTGACTATTCCACCGTTAGCGTGCCGACCATGCCTGCTTCCCGGTGTCCAGGAACATTGCAATAGAACTCATAGGTGCCAGCTGGCGAATTGATGACGATCTCATGAGCCTCACCAGGCGCCTGATCGATGCTGATGTCGAGCTCATCGATCGAGAAATTGTGAGGAGCAGCGCCGTCGTTCCGCAATTGAAAGGTCACGTCCGTATCGGCGGGGATGGTTACTTCGCTGGGATCAAAGTAAATATCCAGTGAGACGATTTCGACAGCGTCGCTGGCGCCCTCCGCAGGTGCAGCTGCGGGTTCCTCAGCGACCGGCGAGGCCGCGGAGGGTGACGCACCCACTGCAACCGGCGATCCGGTTTCGTCGGTGCCGGCTACGGCCGTACCCTCGCCAGCAGCACCAGGCGTGCCCGACAGGACTGGAGCATTCGGCGGATTGGGGATGCGCGTAACCGTCGGCTGCGCTTCGTCATCGTCTCCACTCCCACATGCAGCAAGCACCACCCCGAGAAGGAGCACCATGCTCGCCATCGTTAGGAACCGTTTGCCCATTGACCCAATCCTTCCTTAAATGGGTTGCCCCTTGCCCTTGAGTATTGTCGCCACGAGCGACGCACGCATGCCCTGCACGGTCATCCGCGCCGAACTGGGAGATTCTCCTCTCGCCTGGCGCATTTTAGTCGTATGCGCCTAGCGCCGCCCTGCAGGCGACTACCACATCCCGAGCTCGTCCTTGGCGTCCTCGCTCATCAGTTCTGGAGTCCAGGGTGGACTCCAGACGAGCTTGACATCGATCTCCCGAATTCCCGGAAAATCGCGCAGTGCCGTCTGCACTTCCTGCACGATCACGGGGCCCAAAGGACATCCCAGTGATGTCAGGGTCATGGTCACCAGGACATCTCCTTCTTCGGAGATATCGGCATCGTAGACCAGGCCCAGATCGACGATGTTGATGCCGATTTCCGGGTCGTAGACCTGCTTCAGGCCCTCGCGCACATCGTCTCGAGTAAAGGTTACAGACATCGAACAATTCTCCCTGTGGGTGGCCGCCGGTCACATCAGTTGCGGGCGGCCGCGCCCATTCGTCAGATTTTGTTCACAGTGTACCCGCCTGTGGAGACCGGTACACACCCGTGGCAGGTCGAAAGCTGGTCGAACCCCTACAGAAAGATCACCATCGACCCGGCAATGACGGGAACGGCCACGATCGCCACACGCAGAACGCGCACCGGCACGCGACGCGTCAGTTTTGCTCCCATGAATGTGCCTGCCGACAGACCAACAACCGAACCCACCAAATATGGACCGGAGACATCGCCATGAGTTGCCAGCACTGTGGCCGCGGACGCGCTGATGAAAACCAGAGCCCACATCGTGGTCCCAACGGTTTTGCGCAGCGAAAGCCTGTGCACCGACAGCAGACCCAATTGCAGGTATGGAGCCATCCCAACGCCGAGAAAACCGGCGGCGATCCCTCCCGTCGAACCTAAACCAATCGATGCAGCCACCTCCTGCCGGAACGAGAGAGGCGACGGTGCGTCCTGCATGATGTCAGCGGGGGCCGACATCAATCGCGTTCGAAGCCAGACGAGAAACGCCAGAGACCACAGCGCCAGCCCAGATGCCCAGCGCAAGGTCGTCTCGCTGACATCCTGGCTCAATGTGGCGCCGATAAGAGCGCCGATGATTCCCGCACATCCAGTCACTAGCCCGATCCGCAAGGCTACATTCCCCTCACGGTAATGCGAGATCGCCCCGGAAATGGTAACCACGCACATCGCGGCAAGCGCCGTGCCGATTGCCGTCCCTATAGGCAAGTCGAACACTCCCGCCAGGAGCCCAAGCAGCACCCCGGCCCCGCCGGCGCCAATGAATCCGAGGATGATGCCGATCAGGAAGGTTGTCAGGATGAGCAGCGCGAGCGTCGCCGGCTCGATGCTCATTTACGGCGGCGTGAATTCAGGTCTCGCCAATCCGCTTCCGCCACATCCTGGAAGCCGTCGTCGGAGCGTTGACTTCTCCGCCAGATGTTGATTCCGTACAAGACCGCGATGACCACCAGGGCCACCATGGCCAGTCGCAGCAACGTCCCAATGATGTCCTGAAAAATCCAGCCTAATGCGACGCCGACAAGGAGTCCGGCGGCAAAGATGTACGGTTTCGACCAACCCGACGACTCACCGGGACTCTGGTAATACATGCCGTGTGACCTCACGCGCTGAGCGCTTCAGACGCAGCCGCAATTTTGATCGACATCGCGGCGAAGGTGGAACATGGCTATGCTACACTCGCCGACTGTCCATGGGGGCGGATGGGGCCCGGTGGCCTCCCCGGTCTTCAAAACCGTGCGGGCGTTGGTGATCCCGGCGCCGATGGGTTCGACTCCCATGCGCCCTCGCCAGCAATTCTACGAGCGATCAGCGCCACCCGAGCCGAGCAGACCGTATGCCAGAGCGGTGTGCGCATACATTCTCATGGCCTGTCGCAGGCTCGAGCAACTCACCCACTCGTTCGGTCCATGCGCCAGCGGTAGTTGACCGGGACCAAATGCGGCGACAGTCGGGATGCCTGCTATTGCCTGAAAGGCGATGGCATCCGTTCCGCCCGGGAAATAGGCCAGAGGCATGGGATGACCGAGAACTCTCTGGCTTGCCAGTTCCGCGGCAACAACGGCTGGGTGATTGGCTTCGATCTCCGTCGCGTCACTCCAGCCGATCTCCGGATCGAAATCGAGCGTCAATTCCGCGCCATTCAGCACTCCCTGGCACTTGTCGAGCGCTGATTCGATATCGGCGATGAATTCATCCTTGATCATCCCCGGCACGAGCCGAACGTCACTGAGGAATTCGGCATATCCCGGGGTGACACCATACCCCACACCACCTTCAGCCCGGACGCCGATGTTGATGGTTGGACCGGACGGGCAGAGCGGATGCGGGGTGAAGCGTGGTCGAAAGTGTTTGCGAAACTCGCTCATCACCCGCCCCATCGCCTCGACGGCGCTCACGGCAGAAAAGAGGTCGGAAATCGATGAGTGCATCTGTGTTCCACGCAGGATGATTCGGAAGCATGCGCATCCTCGCGAGACGGTGCGCAGCGCATCCCAGTCGGCATGAATGCCCGAAGGCTCACCCAGAATCATGGCATCGACATCCAGCGCACCAACCTGAACCAGATGATGAGCGCCAAAGAGACTCCCGTATTCTTCGTCGGCGGTGAAGGCAAACGTCACATCTCCACGCAGGTGGTGGCGCGTTTCGTTGAGAACAATGGCGGCATGTAGCATTGCCGCAATCGCCCCCTTCATATCCGTCGAGCCAAGACCGTACAGGCGGTCGCCTACGATCACCGGTCCGAGAGGGTTGGTCTTCCAGAGATCGATCGCGTCACCGGCGGGTTTGGTATCGAGATGACCGCACACACCAAGATGCGGGCCTGGCAGAGCGCCTTCGATCGTCAAGAGGAGGTTGGGACGGTGTGGCTCGCGCGAAACCTCCTGTGGTTCCGGAAGTCCGTGCCGGCTGATGAATTCCCTGACGACCGCAGCCGGGGCGGTCTCGTCCCCAGGCGGGTTCGGGCTGGGCGCCGCGATGAGCGTGCCGGTTACATCGACAACACTCTGGTCGAAAGCGACGAAGATCTCATCGATTGCGTCATGCGCCAATGTGACAGTTGACGAAACAATGGGCTCAGAGGCTGTGCTGGTCATGAAGGCAATGGTCCAACCCGCAAATGGGTTTCGATCCATTCCACGACGGGCGCCCGGTTCGGCGGCGTTCCGTTCCATTTCTCCTCAGACACCAAGGCGGCCAGCACGTCGGCCAGCAGGTTTAGCGCATCAAGGGCAATGAGAAACGTTCCGGCGCGAGCGACTTCTGGTGTCAGGACGGCGAGCTGGATGTTGGCCACTGACCCAAGTGGCGAACTGGGAACGGTGGTAACACTGATAGTCGTGGCGCCGAATGCCCGAGCCAGCCTCAACATCTCGATGACTTCCTTGGTGCGCCCCTGGTGGGAGATGCCGATCACCACGTCGTCGGTAGTTACGGCCATCATCTGGTTGGAATAGAGATCCGGGGTGGAGGCGTAAGCAGGAACCCCGGCCCAGTTCAATTTGATGGCCATGCCAAGAGCAGGAACATAGGCGCCACCATGGCCGATGATGGTCGCCCGATGCGATCGCGCGATCGCCACGGCCGCCTCGTGCAACACGTTCTGGTCGATCGTTCGCGCCGCGGTCTGCAGCGCGTCGATCTGGCGACGCACGACCGTTCCCACGAAACCCGGAATAGCGCCCTCGGTGGTAACCCCGCCGGAAAGATCGTCGAGGTCTTTGGTCTCGATGCGACCGAGTGACTGGGCGATACCCTGAACGAGCTCGCGGAACCCGGGATAGCCAACGGCCCGGCTAAACCGCGTCACCGATGGCAGGCTGACGTTCGCGACCTCTGCAACCTCGTAAATCGTCATTCCGAGAATTGCCCACGGATCCCGGACGATCGCTTCCGCCACCTTGCGAGAAGCGCCGCGAAGGGCCGGCAGACGCTGTTCGATCATCGTGAGACAATCGATGGTTCGATATTTTGCTGAACTATCCATGGCTCTCCCGGCCCTCCCACTTCATTGGGGGTTACACGCAAATGTGTAAGAAAGTTTCGCACCATTCTACGCACAAGCAGAAATCCGTCAACCGGGGAAATTATCATCGACCTTTGACGACTCACCAGCAGGAATGCCGCGCACGTGAGGGGCGAATCAGGTCGCGAGGAGCCTCGTGTCAGCGGGCGCGAAACCGACGGTCACCATCGCGCCCGGCGCTGGTCCGGGATGCTGTTGTGTGCGGTTCTGGTAATGCACCACCAGGTGGTCACCGCCGGTCGTCTCGAGCCGGTACTGGGTGTGCGTACCGAGGTAGACGATTTCCCGCACGGTGCCGCTGAGGAGATTCCAGCCGTTCGGTATGTGTCCACCGTCAAAGCTGTCGGCGAAGCTGACGCGCTCTGGGCGAACGGCCACGGTCGTCTCCTGTCCGACTGATGATGCATCTCCGCGCAATGCCAGGACTCTCGCGCCACTTTTCAAGCGCACATCGGCAAAGTCAGGGTTGACTTCAGCGATTTCACCAGCGAGCAAGTTCGTTTGCCCGATGAAATCGGCGACAAAGATCGTCGCAGGTCGCTCATAAATTTCGTCGGGTGTCCCCAGCTGGAGAATCCGGCCCTGACTCATCACCGCGATACGGTCGGACATCGTCAGCGCTTCTTCCTGATCGTGCGTGACGTACACAAAGGTTATTCCGACCTCCCGATTGAGCTGCTTCAATTCGAGTTGCATCGCCTTCCGCAGTTTGAGATCGAGAGCGCCAAGGGGCTCGTCGAGCAGAAGCACCTTTGGCCGGTTGATCAACGCCCGCGCCAGCGCTACGCGCTGCTGTTGCCCGCCGGAGAGCTCATGCGGCTTCCTGTTTTCGACGTGCGGGAGACGAACCAGCTCCAGCGCCTCGGTTATGCGCTTGCCCCGTTCCTTTTTGGGAACTCCGGCCATTTCCAGACCGTACCCAATATTGCGCCCGACTGTCATGTGCGGAAAAAGCGCGTAGTTCTGAAACACGGTGTTGACAGGTCGCTTGTGAGGAGGGCGCGTGCCCATGACATCGCCATGTATGGCAATCGTGCCCGATTGCGGGTACTCGAAGCCGCCAATCATCCTCAGCGTCGTTGTTTTGCCGCAGCCTGACGGACCAAGCAGCGTGATGAACTCTCCCGTCTGGATGCTCAGAGAGAGATCGTCAACAGCCTGAACGTCGCCGAACGAGCGAGACACCCTGACGAGCTCAACACTCGGCGTCGTCTCCGGGTGGGACACGAAATCATCAGTCATCCGTGACTGCGCCTTCCATCTGAGACGAACTGTGCACTGTCCACTGGCCGTATTTCCATCCGGTCAGGCACCTCGTTGCTGGTCGGACCGGAACGAGCGTCCCAAGAGTATCGTGGAGGTCAAAACGCCAGCGAGCGATACAACGGTAATGATCGTGGCCATGGCATTGATCTCGGGGGAGAGGCCAAGTCGCAAACGCCCCCAAATCAGAAGCGGCAACGTATTCTCCCGACCTTTCAGAAACAGCGAAACAACAACTTCATCGAACGAGAGGGTAAACGCGAGGATTCCGCCCGAGAGAACCGCCGGCAGTATCAATGGGAGCGTCACTTTGCGAAATGTCTGAAAGGGAGTCGCGCCAAGATCGGCCGACGCTTCGTCGAGCGAGCGAGGCAATTGAAAGAGCCGGGCGGCGACGGTGCTCAGCACCAGGGTTATCGAGAATGTGATGTGAGCGACGATCAATGGCCATGGCAATGAATATCCCATGACGTGAGAGGTCCATTGGGCGAGCGGGCGGTCGCTGAGCGAAAAGAAGGCAAGCAGTGCGATGCCCGTGACCACGCCCGGCAATGTGATCGGCAGAACAATCAGGAACCGGATGCCTGGCTTGAAACGAAACTGGTAGCGATCGAGGGCAAGGGCCCCAATCGTGCCGAGAATCATCGAAGCCGTCGCCGCGCTGAGACCGACCCGGACCGACAACTTCACCGCTTCGATGAGCTCGGAGTCTTGCCGCAACTCGCGATACCAGTCGAGGGTGAATCCCTGGATCGGCCAGGTTGTCGATTTCGATTCATTGAAGGAGTAGAGCACGACGATGATGATAGGCAGGTAGAGCAGCAGATAGATGAGCACGGAGGCGACGCCGAGCCCCCACTTGCCCACATCGCGAGGCGCAGTGTTCTGCCGCATGACGCTCATATCGATGAGCGCCCCAACGCTCCAAAGCGATTGGCGACCATCAGCAGGGTGAAGATAACCACAAGTACCGGGGCGACGAGGGCCGCACCCAGCGGCCAGTTATTTGCCGTACCAAAATTGTCAGCAATGATCCGGCCAATCATCTGATCGCCCGGGCCACCGAGCAACGTCGGGGTGATGTAATCACCCATCGTCAGACTGAACACGCTGAGACTACCGGCGACGACGCCAGGCAACGCCAGAGGAAAGATGACGCGACGAAATGTCGACCAGGCGCCGGAACCCAGATCGGCAGACGCTTCCAGCAGCGAGCCCGGTATCTGTGCAAGCACGGTATACAGCGGGAGGATCATGAACGGCAGCCAGACCTGTGCAAAGGTGATGACCATGGCTGTTTTGGAAAAGAGCAGGAACGACAATGGTTCGTTGATGATACCGACCGATTCCAGGAAGGTGTTGAGAACGCCGTTCGTGCCAAGAATCGTCCGCCAGGCGAATGCCCTCACCAGATATGAGCTCCAGAGCGGGAAGATCACCAGCATCAGCAGCAACTGCTGATGTCTTGTCACTTTCCGGGCGATAAAGTAGGCGATGGGGAAGGCAAGAATGACATCCACGAGCGTGACAATCGTGGCGATGGCGATGGTCCGGAGCAAAACAGTGCGGTAAAGGGAGTTGGTGACGATTGTTTCGAAGTTCTCGAGGGTGAAGTCGCGGGTGACTGTCAGGTATTCGACCGACCAGAAGGCGTGGACGAGCAAGATCACCAGCGGGATCAGGTAAAAGATCAGCATCCAGAGGACCGGAGGGGCGAGCATGCCCAGCCCACGCAGAAGGCCGGGAGCGGCTCCTGTAGGTGCGGCGGCATCCTCGATCTGAGCGACGCTGGCGGTCATCTACCTGACTTTCGATACGGGAGCGCGGAGATCGCAGACGTTTTGGTCGGTACGCGCGACAGGCCCGAGGACTCCCGGAAGAACTGGCGTCCGTCCTTCCGGGAGTGACATCGGCTCAGTCGCCGTGATCGATCAGGATGCGGTCGCTTCCTGCCAGACCTGGAGCCACTTGTCCATGTTTGGCACGTTCTTCCACATCAGAATTTGACCGTACTGTTCTTCGATATTGTCCATGTACAGGTTGGCGCGCAACTCGCGGCTCAGCCCCTCGATGACCTTCTTGTTCGTGATTGCGTAGTTGTTGTTTCGCAGGACGCCGATCTGCCCCTCGGGACCGATCATGAAATCGATCCAGCTGTAGCAGAGATCGACGTTCTGGGCGCCGCTGGTGATCATCCACGAGTCGGACCAGCCGGTGACGCCCTCTTCAGGAATCACTTCGGCAACCGGCGCTCCACCGGCCAGCGCACCAAGCGTGGCATATGGCCATGCATCCGAGATGTAGACCTCACCACCAATGTA
>JBFWRO010000011.1:0-15072 GCA_050248865.1 Thermomicrobiales bacterium
AAAGTGAAATCGATCCGGTGACGCTCCCCGCCGAGGGATCGAACGGGCATGTCGAGCCGGCTACCACGCCCGCCGAACGTGCGGAACAGTGGGAGGCGCTCGACGAGCACATCGACTGGTGGTCCCAAGTACCCGCCTGGAGAGAGGAAGTCAAAGAGACGTTCAAGGCATGGGAGGCGCATGATGCCGAGCTCGTTGCTCTGTGGGAAACGACCCGCGAGTGGAGCCTGGCTGATTTCCGGAGGATCTTTTCCGAGCTGGGCGCCACGTTCGATGTCTGGTTCTTCGAAAGTCAGGTCGAAGCAGAAGGAAAACAAATCGTCGCCGAGCTGCTCGAGGCCGGCATCGCGGAAACGAGCGATGGGGCCGCGGTTGTTCGCATCGACGATAAACTCGGCCTGGAGGAAGAGGTCTATCGCACGCTCCCCATCCTTCGCTCTGATGGAACGTCGCTGTACTCGACCAAGGACCTTGCGTTAACGAAGCGAAAGTTCGAGGACTACCATATCGACCGAGCGATCTGGGTGGTCGATGTCCGTCAATCGCTGTATTTCCGCCAGATTTTCAAGATTCTCGAGCTGTGGGGATTCGATCAGGCGAAGGCGTCCTATCACCTTCCCTACGAGGTCGTTGTGCTGCCTGAAGGCGTCATATCTTCACGCAAGGGACGGGCGCCAATGTACGACGATATCCGCGATCAGGTGCTGGAGCGCGCGCGGCAGATCATCGCCGAGAAGAATCCCAATTTGAGCGAGGCGGAACGGGAGCGGATTGCCTGGCAGGTCGGTATCGGGTCGCTGAAGTACGCCATGCTGGCACGCGACAACAACAAGATCGTGGTGTTCGATATCGATGAAGCCCTTTCCTTCGACGGGCATGCCGCCCCATACATCCAGTACGCGCATGCCCGAGCTTGCCGGATTCTCGAGCATGCGGACTGGGATCGAGCGTCTCACGCGACGCGGAGTGACGACCTGAGCCTCAATTTCGGCGCGATCGAACCTTCTGAGCTGGGCCTTCTGCAACAACTGGGACAATTTCCGGAGGAAGTTCAGCGCGCAGCCGATCAGTACCGTCCGCTGCTGATTGCCAACTACGCGTTCGATTTGTCACGCCGGTTCAATGACTTTTATCACGCCTGCCCGGTGCTCCAATCATCGGAACCCGTTCGCTCGGCACGCCTGGCACTGGTCGACGCAACCCGGGTGACGCTCCAGAACGCGCTGGCGCTCCTTGGTATCGAAGCTCCCGAGGCGATGTAATTCAGCCGGGAAGCTGAGCGCGTGACGCGGTGTGCTAGCATCATCGGGCAGGCATCGTTGCGGCGATACGCCGCCAGGAGGTGATATGCCATGCGTTTGTTGAAGGCCCTTTTCGGGCTTCTCCTGCTACGCTGGTTGCCATCGGGTTTCGTGACTCGCTGGCTGCTCCGGTTTGCCCTGTGGGGTGGCCTCGGCTACACGATTTACCGGGCGCTGAAACCGCAGACCGACACGACTTCGAATCCAGCCATGACTCAGTCCTGGTCGGGATGGGCGCCACCTGTCGATGAGCCACCTGCAGAATCTCGCACGAGCACGGTCCCGCAACACGACGACACGCAACTGGATGAAGGTGCCGAGGTCCAGTCCGTCCTGAGCGAGGCCGAAGCGCTGACCGAAGAGATCGCAGGGGGCGAATCCGGCATTGTCGCTGCCACCGTGGTCATCGCGGTCAACGACCCGATCTCCGCCGAGCCCACGCCGGAACCAGCGGCGCCGATCATCCCGAATTGGGTGCGGGGGGATGGATCTGAGCACTGTCCACCCGAGTATCCGATCAAGGCCAAAGCCAGTTCGCTGATCTACCACTCAGGAGAGAGCCGGAACTACGAGGTCACAATCCCGGACGTCTGCTTCGCGACGGTGGAAGACGCAGAAGCGGCAGGCTACCGGGCGCCGCGTCGCTAATTTCGTCAGATTTCGACGAAATCCGCCCTCCAGATAACATGCGGGATCTCGAGTCCCGCCGCGGTGTAGGCTTCTGCTGGAATGCCGATATCGGCAACAATCGTGCGACCAGCGACGCCCCGGGCTGTTTCACTGAGCAATCCGGTCTTGGGCAGACCCAGGGTAATCGTTGTCTGGGCGGCGATGCACGTGGCATGGACTTCGCCGGTGGTGGCGTCGAGACCTGAAGGGTTGTCGATCGCGACGATTGGCGCCCGCTGGGCATTGGCCCAGTCGATCAGCGCAGCAATGCGGCCACGTGGTTCGCCTGTTCCACCGAACCCCAGCAGGCCATCGACGATCAGCGACGATTCCGGCTCGGACAGAGCAAGAACGTCCACGCAATCGATGCCCAGTGTGCGGACGACCCGGAAATTGTGGGCGGTGGGACTCTCTTCCGCCGGCATCGAAGCAACGGTGATGACGACCTTAGCCCCCCAGCCATGCAGGTACCGGGCGGCGACGAAGCCGTCGCCGCCGTTTCCGCCAGGACCGCACAGCAGCACGATTCGACGCCCTGCCAGTTCGCCCCGAAAGTGAAAGCTTCGGATCCACGCCGCAACAGCGCGCCCCGCCACCTCCATGACCTGCAGCACGTCCAGCCCGCACCGGTCGAACATCGCCCGATCCACCGCAGCCATTTCAGCACCAGTGAGGGCGGGCAGTGGCGATCGATTCTCGACTGACATTCTGTATTCCTCACGCATGGAAATCTGAACCGATCGACCTGACACGGAGTCTACGGGGATTTCAGGTCAGGAAGAGGGAAATGTGGGCGAAAACCACAAAGCGCCGCCGAAGCAGCGCTTTGTGGAGACCGGGGAGAGGGCGCTACCCGGTCGATCAACTTCGTAGCCGAAGCTGGGTCGATCCTTTGGGTGGATCGCACTGGAGTTTCTTATACTCCAGTTCTCTATCAATATATCATCAATTCAGCAGTTGCGCAACCCTTTGCAGCGTTGATCGCCGTAGGAACGCTTCTGTCTGCCATCGATGATCCGCGAGGCGGTGAGCCCCGGAGGCAGAATTCTGTGCTATGACCGCGAGATCCAGATCAACGCGCCAATGGTCAGCAACAGGAAGATCAGATTCACCCATGCCAGGATCCGGAGATTTCTGCGGGCCGATCCACCGATTTTGCTCGAGATATCAAACGCAAACCACCCGGCGGTCGCCAGGGCAGCCGCGAGTACCGCAAGCGCCAGCGTCCCGCTGACGAGGAACGCGAGAAATGGGGCGGCGATTATTGCTCCGCTGAATGCGCAGCCTATCAGGCGCCGACGCTCCGCCTCTGATATGCCGTTGCGATAGCGTCCCTGCACTGGCGTCCTGTCCGAAATTTCACTCGCTGCGTGGTAGGATACGGAATCTCCCCGAATGTCGAGGAACGTCTATGTTCTGCACCTTCTGCGCGGCTCCTGTCACCCCTGGCGCCACCGAGTGCGCGTCCTGTGGCAGGAGCATTCCGTGGGCCATTCGAGAGCACGGTTCAGCAAACAATCCACCGGCTCCTCAGGAGAAACCTTCCAGGATCGGCCGCACGGCGACGATGCTGCTCCCGTTCATTGTTGCACTACTGGTCGCCTTCTGGTTTGGCTGGAATATCGTCGACAGCCGAAGCAATGAGGCCAGGGCCTATGCGCTGGCAGAAACCTCGTTGGCGGCCGGTAACTATCCCGAGGCGATTCGCTATTTCACTGAGGCCGGTTCGTACCGGGATGCAACTGAGCGGCGGGCGACAACTCAGCAGCTCCTTGCTCCGGTGAGAAGCGCCTATCTGGACGCGCTTTCCGCGATCGAACGGAACGACCACGAGGTTGCGATTGCGTTGCTCGAACCGATTGCCGAGACGATGCCGGCATACGAGCAGGTTGGCGTTCTGCTCGAGCAGGCGCGTGAAGGATTGTTACGCTCACTGGAGCGCCAGGTGGCTATTGCGGTCGCTCGCAGGAACTGGATGAGCGCCGATCACGTTCTGGAGGAGCTTGTCGCGCTCGAGCCCGGCAATCAGGAGTACGCGCAAGAGCTTGCTGATCTCCGCCGCCAACATGGGCCGATCATATTCGTCCGGTCAGGAAGACTGCTTGAAGTGGGCCCGGGTGGGGCGGATGAGCGGGTCCTCTTCGATGATTTTGCCATCGCCAGTGCCCGCTGGAGCCCGGACAGGCGATTCATCACGTTCCTGAATGACGAGTCGAGCCGTTCTCAATCAGCTTCGCTGTATCTCTTCGACTACGGGAGCGAAACCGTCACCCTGATATCCGATTCCGCGTCTCCAGACCCCTTGTTGTCATGGAATCCGGCAGGCACGAAATTCGCGTTCGTGTCCAACGCTTCGGGCAATGACGTCGAGTCCGGGAACCGAACGTATCTTTCTGTGTACGATTTGGCGACAGGCGGAATCGAGCAGATTGTTGCTCCACCACTGGAACCGGGGGCTTCAGATTCGTCGGTCACCAACGTCACCAGTCCGGCGTGGTCGCCGGATGGATCAGCGCTAGCCTATGTGGCGATACGCAGCCCATTGTCAGGAGGATCGGCGCTCAACGCCGCATCTTCCGATATCTATATCACCGAGGTCTCCAGCGGCGATACGCGCAATCTCACGAACGGGGCGTTGCCGTCGATCTCTTATGCCACATGGTCGCCCACGGCGAACCAGATACTTACCTGGGAAGCACGGGGCGGCACCGCATGGTTTGTCAGTTTCGAGACAGCGATTCATCTGATCGACGTCGATAGCGGAGAGGTTGCGCGCCTGACAGCGCGGACGGACACCACGGGCTGGCCGTCATGGTCACCCGACGGCCAGACATTCGCCATTGTCGAGAATGGAATGGACGTCATCGTACGCACTCTCGACGGTACGGTGGTGGCAAGCGCCAGCTCATCCTGGGAGCTGAGCGGCGTGATTAGCTGGTCGCCCGCTTTGGGAGCGCTGATCGCAATTGCCGAGCAACCTCAGGAGCCGTCGATTCTCCTCGAACTGCAGCCCGGCGATCAACAATCTTCGCCGCTGCCTATCGAATTCGACGGCAACTGGCCTAATCTCGGGCCCCAGTGGTCGTCGAACTCACCCCGGCCGGAAATACCCCAATAGGAGGTATGACCGCCTCCCGGGAGCGTGGGATACTCCGATTGCCTTACGGTGACGCGCCGTGGGCCTGGAAAGCCCGGCCACGATTGATCGATGCCCGGGCGCCACGTACGGGAGGCCGGCAATGGAGTACGTCAAATCCCTGGCTGACGAGTACAAACCGTGGAGAAAGGGGCTTTCCTGGTGGGTGCTGGCTGCGCAGGGTGCACTCGCCGTCCTGGTGGGCATTTACTTCCTGGCCGCACCCGATTCGGCCAATTCAACGATCAGATTTCTGCTTGCGGCATTGCTGATTATCAGCAGCGCGGTCGATATCCGGGCCGGGTTCGCCGGGTTTCATCAGCAGATGTTTGCTCCTCAGCCGATGGCTCCCTATCTCCTGGTACGCGGCGGTGCCGGGGTGGCCCTGGGCATCGCCTATTTCGTTTCCACCCGGTCCGACTACATGACCGAAGGCAATGCGCGGTATCTTCTCGGGTTTGGCATGATCGCGTATGCCATTGTTGGCCTCATCGCTGCCGGAGTGTCGATTTTCAGGGGTGACTTCAAGATGGCCAGTCTTCTGGCGAACGTCCTCTTTCTGGCTATCGGCGCAGTTCTCATTTACAACAACAGAGATGCTGTCGGGGCCACGGATGCTGTCCAGTACCTTGGCATTGCCGCGCTCCTGGGAGGCGCCGCTCTACTCGTCTATTCCTGGTTTCTGAAACAGGATCAGGAGGCTGCAGCACTGGCCGGCCCTCCACCGGCAATTGATCTTACGGATGGACTTGCCGCGCCGCCATTGGTAGATATCGAGACAGCCACGGGCGAATCGATGCCAGCGCCCGGTTCGTCAGCATCTGCTGAAGCGTTCGCTGATCACGTGACAACAGCGACACCGGCGAGAGTGCTGGAAACGCCATGATCTCGAATACGGTCGAATGGAACGCCCGCGTCTATCACTCGGCTTCGAGCCCGCACGTCACGTGGGGAGCCGGGGTCGTTGCCGCTGCACAGCTGAAGGGAAATGAGCGTGTCGCCGATGTCGGGTGCGGTACAGGCAATGTCACCGAGCAGCTTCTCGAGCTCTTGCCGGACGGCAACGTCATCGCCATCGACCGCTCGGCAAACATGATCGAGGAAGCACGGAAGCATCTCGAATCACGTTATTCCGGACAGGTTTCGTTTCTTCAGCGCGACCTGCTGGACCTCGTTCCCGACGATGTGGGCGAGAAGGTCGATGTCGTCTTCAGCACCGCGACCTTCCACTGGATCCGCGATCATGACACGCTTTTTCGCAATCTTTTCGCGATCCTGCGGCCAGGCGGCAGGCTGGTGGCCCAGTGTGGAGGCGGACCCAACCTGAAACGGCATGTCCAGCGGGCGGAAGAACTCATGGCTGGAGAGCGTTTCCAGCAATGGTTCGCGGGCTGGGATGTGCCGAAGTTCTCTGCCGACACCGAGGGCACCGCAGAGCGGATGCAAAACGCCGGATTCATCGAGGTCGAAACAACGCTGGTCGAAGCGCCGGTGGTGCTGGGGGATGCCGGCGAGTTCAGGACGTTTATGGAAACCATTGTCTTTCGCGAGCACATCGAGCAGATTCCCACAGAATCAGGACGCGGTGAATTTCTCGATGAGCTGACCCGGCTGGCGGCCGGCGACGATCCCCCGTTTCAGCTCGACTACTGGCGGCTGAACATGTTCGGCTCGGCGCCAGCTGAGATGGCAAGAGCCTGAGGGATTCCGGTATGTCCACACACAGCGCGGATGTGATCATCATCGGCGGCGGTCTGGTGGGGTGGAGCGCCGGATACGAACTCGCTCGACGCGGCATGGGGGTTCTTGTCGCCGATCGCGGGGAGCCCGGTTTCGCAACGCAGGCTGCAGCCGGCATTATCGCCCCGGGAGCGAGTCTGCGGTCTCTCCCTCAAATCTCCCCACTGGCCATCGCCGCGATGCGACATTATCCCGATCTTCTGCAGCGGCTGGAGGATTCTCAGGCCGTCGATACCGGCTACAGAACCGTTGGCGCGCTCTTCGTAGCCATGGATGAAACAGAGGCCGAAACACTTCCCGACGTGATGCGCACCATCACCGCACGAAAAGCCGACGGACTCGGCAACATCGGGGATGTGACGCTTCTTAGCGGTTCGGAGGCCAGCGAACTCTTCCCCGCGCTTGCCGATCTCCCGGCTGCGATCCATCTCTCGGCGGCGGCGAGACTCGATGGCCGCCTGCTAAGGGTGGCGCTGAAGCGCGCGGCCCTATCCGAAGGAGCGCAGGACCTCTCTGGTGACGCCGTTGTCCGCCGGGATGGAGCCACCGTCTCCGTGACGGTCAGTGGAGAAGCCGTGCGGGCCGGGGCCGTTGTCATCGCCGCGGGAGCATGGTCCAGGCCGATCGGTGAGCAGATTGGCGTCTCGATACCCGTCGACCCGCAGCGAGGACAGATCGTGCATCTGGCGATGCCCGATACCGAGACTGAGACCTGGCCGATCGTCGAGGGTTACCACACGCACTACATCCTGACGTTTGGGCCGAACCGGGTCGTTTGCGGCGCCACGCGCGAGCGCGATTCGGGGTACGACCTGCGATTGACCGCGGGTGGCCAGCATGAAGTCCTTGGTGAAGCGCTGCGGGTGGCGCCGGGACTGTCGACTGGTTCTATTGCCGAGTGGAGGGTCGGTCTGCGGCCCTTTTCGGCGGATCAGTTGCCGATTCTGGGGGCGGTGCCCGGCGTCGACAATCTTTTCGTTTGCACGGGACACGGACCAGCCGGTCTGACGCTGGGACCCTATTCCGGAGCGGCGGTCGCCCAACTCATTGCGGGAGAAACGCCAGAGGCCGATCTTTCGCCTTTTTCGGTTGCCCGATTCGCGCGTTGAGTCGCAGTCGCGCCGAGCGGCAATTACGCGAGCGCGTCGATTTCCTCATCGCTCACGCCAGCCTCCCGGAGGACTTCGCGGGTGTGCTGACCGAGCGCGGGAGGCGGAGTGCGCACCGACAGGTCGACCCCGGACAAGCGATAGGGCAATCCCGGCAGGCGCAGGTCGCCTATGGTGGGGTGCTCGATATCCTGGGCAAGCTCGCATTCGAAGAACTGAGGATCTTCGAAAAGCTGACTGATGGAGTAGATCGGCCCACAGGGGACGCCACAGGCATCGAGTCGTTCGGTCACTTCGGCCACGGTCAAGTCGCCAAGGACTGCGTCGATCGCTGCATAGAGCGCTTCCTTGTTCGTGATGCGATCAGCGTTGGTGGCAAAGCGTTCATCCTGGGCAGCGTCTTCCATTCCGAACGCGGCACACAATCGCTGCCAGAGGCTGTCGTTGCCGGCAGCGACGTTCACGTAGCCATCTGACACCCGAAACGCGTCATAGGGCGCAACGATCGGATGCGCATTGCCCAGCTGGCCGGGGGTTTGTCCGGTGGCGAAGTAGATACCGGCCTGATAGGTGAGCAAGGCGACCTGTCCGCCGAGCATGGAGACGTCGATGTAGCGGCCTTCTGCGGTCCGCTCCCGGTCATAGAGGGCTGTGGCGATCGCGAAGGCGGCGAACATGCCGGCGGTGATATCAGCAATGGGAATGCCGAGCTTGGTGGGCGGGCTGCCCGGTGCGCCGGTGATGCTCATCATGCCGCTCATGCCCTGCACGATCAGATCGTAGGCGGTGCGACTGGCGGCAGGGCCGCTTTGCCCGAAGCCGGAAATCGAGGCGAAGATGACGTTCGGATTGCGAGCTCTGACCGCTTCGTACCCAAAACCGAGCCTGTCGATGGTGCCGGGAGTGAAGTTTTCGACCACCACATCGGCGCCCTCGATCAAGGTCCAGAGCGCTGACTTGCCGGTATCCGATTTGAGGTCGAGGGCGACGGATCGCTTGTTGCGGTTGACCGAGAGGTAGTAGGTCGACACGCCATGCTGGAACGGCGGCCCCCAGGCGCGGGTATCGTCACCCTTGCCCGGCATCTCGATCTTGATGACATCGGCTCCCATGTCGGCGAGCATCATGGTCGCGTACGGGCCGGTCATCACGCGAGTGAGATCGACGACACGAATGCCGGAGAGTGGCAGGTGGTTTGCCGGGGCCGGCGACGGATCTGCAGAGGTCGGTGTACTCATCGGACTCCCACGAGCGGAACGGATTCAGCAGTCCGGCAGTGTAGCATCGCGGTCCGGCAGGGTAGAGCTACCGCTCGCCTGTCGGCGCGGATACGGAATCGCGAGCGATTTTCATGTCTCTTCAGGAGATGCATAGCAGCGGGATCGACCACCTTTGCGAGCAGTCGGCAGTCGGCAGTCAGCAGTCAGAACCGAATGCCTGACTGCCGAATGCTGACTGCAGAGTGCTTCGTTCGGGAAATTAAGGGATCCTGGGAGGGAGCGCTGGGCGCGGATTACGGGGAGCCAGCCCGGACACGTTCTACCGCTGCGCCGGCCGCCGACCTGTCCGCGAGGCTCGAGTGAGAGCGTAATAGAACATGTGTTCTCACTTGTCAAGGGCTCGAGGAACTGACTGTGATCGATTGTTTCGCAATCCCCTGCCTGACTGACCGGTCAGTCGCGCCAGGTCTGTTTGTACAACGGTGGGCTGCGGCATTGCGGTTCATCGAGTCAGAACGTGCTATTTCCTTGTAGCATCGGTCCGCATACGAGGAGAAATTCTGAGGCAGAACCATATCCAGGCAGAATTTGACAGTGCTACGTTCCACTGTTATAATACGGGCGCTGATCAGTCCCGGCATTGGATTTCACACGATGGAGCAAGGAGAGTACACGCTCAACGACCTGACCGAGCTGGCGGGTGTTTCGTCGCGCACTGTTCGTTACTACATTTCCGAGGGGCTGCTGCCCCCTCCCGAATCAGCAGGACCGCGTACGACCTACTCCCAGACCCATCTCGATCGACTTCTGTTGATCGGCCGGCTCAAAGACGCGTACCTGCCGCTACGGGAAATCCGGCGGCAATTGAATGACATGAGTGACCAGGAGGTCGCGAAAGCTCTCGCGGAGCATTCAACCGACGCTGATCCCGCCGCTCGTCATCTGGCGGAAGATTCCGACGACGCGGCGCGTTATCTGCGACGTATTCTCGCCGACCAGCACCCTGCCAGCCGTGCGCAAGATGCGCACCGGCGTGGGGATACGGCGGCAGGGTTCGTACCTGACCCTGGATCGAGGTTCGCGGCACTTGCGGAATCCAGGTCATTCATGAAACGGGATCACGACCTGGACGCGCTGCCCGATTCTGGAACCAGCTGGCGGCGCATCGAACTCGGTCCCGATGCGGAACTGCTCGTTCGAGAAGACGCCTATGAGCGCAATCGCGACCGCATCGAATGGCTGATCACCTGGGCCAACCGCGTTTTTCGCTAGCCTGACGCTCCACTGAGCGTCCTTCTGCCCATCGTCCCGGACATTCCGGACATTCCGGACACATCACCGAACCACATGCATATTGCCGGCGTCTCGCAGGGCGCCAGGGAGGAACGACTATGACAACTTTCGATGCCAATGCACTGGCCGCAGTCTGGGAGCGCACAGCGGTCTCCGCCGGCGGCGACCACTCTCATCTGTTGATTACCCTCAAGGCGCCCGCCCGAACCACAGACTCTCGTTCAGCGCCAGTGGATGTTGCGTTCGCGCTCGATCGCTCGGGTTCGATGACCGGCGAGCCAATCCAGCTGGTCAAGGCGGCTGTGGACATGGCGGCGGGGCTTCTTGCGGAGAAAGACCGTGCCGCGCTGGTGGTTTACGACAACGTGATCGATGTGATTCACCCGTTGCAGGACGTCACCCCGGCGTCGCGGCAGCGCCTGCGATCGGCGCTGGGCGGAATCGACGCACGAGGTTCGACCAATCTCGGCGAGGGCTGGATGCAGGCATGCCTTCAGCTGGCCGATAGTCCGAACCCGAACAACGATTCCTCCCTGCGGTTGAAACGAGCACTGCTTCTGACGGATGGCCTGGCCAATCAGGGAATCACCGACCCGGACCAGCTCGTGACTCACGTGGTCAATCTGCGACAGCGGGGGATATCGACTTCGACCCTCGGTGTCGGTGACGAATTCGACGAAACGCTGCTGGAGAGCATGGCCGAGGCGGGAGGAGGCAATTTCCAGTTCATTCCGACGCCGGCGGAGCTCCCCGCGTTTTTCGAACGAGAGCTGGGGCGATTACTGGCGACCGTGGCGACTCAGGTCGTCGTTTCGCTGACGTTCTCGACCGGGATCCTCGCCAAACCGCTCTCGATGTTCCCATCCAGGCAGCATGAGCAGCAGGTCATCATCGAGCTGGGCGATCTACCCGAAGGCGAGGAACTGGCGCTGGCAATCAGCGTGCAGACGCCTCCCGCGATGGCCGGCACGCTGCTGACTGCCGCGATGTCTCTGTCGTGGTTCGATGCCAGGACGGGCAGGCAGCATGTCATCGAGCGTTCGGCGCCTGCCTTGCCCGTCGCTCCCGCCGGCAGCGCCTTGCTGACGGAACGCAACGATACGGTTGCCGAGGAAGCAGCCGTGCAGCAGGCAGCGCTGGATCAGCGGGAAGCCATGCGGCTCGACCGGCTGGGGGAGTACGCCGCCTCACGACACGCGCATGCCCGGGCTGGCAGCTTGCTGGCGTCGGCGCCGCAGACGAGTCGGGTGTCCGAACGACATTCCGAGGCCTTGACGTTTGCGTCTTTCGGCATCGATAGCGCCATTCCCGAACAGGTCCGCAAACAGGCAATCCATAACACCTACCGGCGCGGGCGAGGTCGGTCGGACGAAAGCTGATCCGAACCCCTGCGCGATTCAACCTCCGAGGAAAGGAGCAGGTTCCCCGCCTGCTCCTTTCCGGCGTCCTTCAGGCCGGCGAGACCGGTTCGAAATTGATGGGATGGCCCGCATAGTGACATTCACGATGGATCTGCTCGTTGCCGGGCCCCTGCCAGCGACATCCGCTGCAGTGGCTGTCGCCAAACAGCGCCTCGAACAGCAGCGGATCCATGGCCGATAACGGCCGAGCGACGGCCAAGCGCCGGTACTCCGCCTGGACGAGCGCGTCGAGGGCAAGATCGAGGCAGCTCGGATAGACAATCGTCGAGATGTCGCCGCTTTTCTTGTCACGGAATGTCAGAGCGACAACCAGGCGTCCCCGCTCATCCGCCGTGGGAGCCTCCCCAATGAGCTCAAGAGCGCCCCAGACAACACCGGCGCGAGCGGAGAGGTATTGCAGTAATCGCGCCTTGTCGATCGTCCGCTCAGCAAGGCGGTCGAGGAGCGGCATGACCCGCCGCACGACGTCTTCAGTCGCGCGATAAACCATGGGGCCGCCGTTGGGAGCGCGCCAGCACGGCGAGCAGGAACAGCGCGACTGCCGCCGCGAGCATCGCCATGATGTTCGCTGAAAGCTGGGAACCGGGGGAGCTCTTCTCGCCATTTCCGACGGCTGGCAGACCATCCGCGGTCAGACCGGTGAGCGCATCGACATCGAGCCCGCCGAGGAGATCGACCGTGTAGGCATTCGCTTCGTAACTGCCAGCAGTCATCTCTCCGGCATCGGCGATGTTCAGCGTATCCGTTACGAGCACATCGGTCACGAGCACGCCGAGCAGATCGAGGGGGTTGACCCCAGTCGTCCCACCCGGTTGCTGGGCCTCCGCCTCGCTCCCGGAAGACGTCGCTCCAAGCGCAGCATCGACTCGCAGAACAATCCGGGTTGTCGCTGCACCTGCCACCGCAAATGTCGCTGATTTGCCGGAGACCAGATCGGTCACGGTATGCGCCGTTCCTACCGGCGCATTTTCGAACCAGGCGACGCCATCGCGGCCGAGCCGGGTCGACTCCGCACTGCCCGACTCGTAGGCGATCTGGATTTGCGCATCGCCTCCGAAACATTGACCGCCAATTTCTCGCTGACCGGCCTGTTGACCGGGGGCCAGAGGGTACAGCGTGGTCTTGTTTTGCGTGCCAAGACAATACAACGCGAGAACCTGAACGGTTCCTGGCAGATTCGACGGCGACGCGGTCGGAGTGGCAGTCGGATCGGAGGGAGGCGTGAGGGCCGCCGTGGCTGTCGCAGTGGCCGTTGCCGTGGCTGTTGCGGTGGCCGTTGCCGTGGGCGACGGCTCCTCTGGTTCCGCTAGCGGCTGAATGGCGAAGAGGTGAAGGATGACGTTGCCATCGTACGTCGTATCGAGCGCGACGACTGGTTGGCTCAGATCGAGACTGACGAGCGTTGCGGCGTCATTCGTTCCGGGTGGGAATTCTACCGCGCCGAGAGCGAACCCTGCTGGATAGGCCGGATAGACCTCCACAGCACCCCTGGCCACAGCATTCACCGGATAGGAAACCAGGTCCAGACACGCGTTGTCATTGCCAACGCCGTTGATGTCGAAACTGAGATCGGCCTCGCAGTGACTCAGGGTCCGCGGCGCGACAGCGGAGAGCGCGTGCTGAGCACCCCAGCCGTCGGCAATTGTTACATCGAAGCCGAGTGAATCGCGACTTACGGCCGGGCACGTCGTCACGCGGGCGAGAAATCCGCCGAGCGCTTCGAGAGACTCGATGGATGAGATATCCGGTCCGCACAGGTGCTGCACGACGGTCAAGCGTGGCGGAGCGAAGAGATAGACGTAGATGATCGCTTCGCCGGATGCCGCCGAGAGATCGGCGGCGAACTGGCCGGAGGCCTGGTCGATGACCCAGACGGACGAGACATCGTCTCCGGTTTCGGCATAGCCAAAGCGATGCAGATCCGGAAGGGAGGTGAGCGTGAGCGTGAGGCTCTCCTGCGGTGCGTCGAGGGCGTAACCAGATGTGCTGAAGCACGCGTCGTCGTAGGGGTTTGTCGAGAGCTGCACACCAAGCGATGACTCGCATACGGCATCCGGCGCGTAGGCACCCCCTGTCAGGGCTGCCGCGTAGCCGGACTCTCCACTGAGCGCGACGTCGAACCACGTCTGGCCTGCGTTGACTGTTCCATCGGGCGGATAGTGATCTGGCAGTGTGAGCACAGGGCACTGAGAGAGCCTGGCGGGCCGACTGCCGAGCGCGAGCAGTGCGTCAGTGTCCTGAATACCCGGATCGCACACATGCATCTGGATCGACAGCGCGGTCGTTTCGACGACAGGATCTTCCTGCTCGACCTCGACGGGCTCTTCCGGGGCGACGACCGTCGTGGTCACGATATAGGTCACGGTCAGACTGTCGGCAAAGACCTCGATCGTCCGGATGGCGCCACTTACTGGCTCCACCAGATCGTATGACGCGGCATCGAGCTGAAGATCGAGCACCGGAGCGGCAACGCCGTAGTCGATGCCATTCAGCCACACGCCGGCGGCGCCGTTCAGGCAGGTCTCGTCTGGAGCGAATTCGCTGGAACTATAGATCGAGACCGATGCCGATCCACCGGCGACCTCGCACGTCACCGCGATGACCTGCAGCCAGCCAATCGAGGGTTCCGACTGAGCGCCAGGGGATGCCTGAGCAGCCTGAATCTCTTCCTCGCCGTCTTGCGCGGCGACCGGCGCCGCCACCACGATGAGGGCAAGGATCAGCAGCGCATGAAGGAGGGATTGAACACGACGTCTGGGCACGATGCTTCCTCGAACGCACAGTCACCTGACTGTCATCGCACAATCATACTCCCGGTGGCAAACGGGACTACGGGGCGGGAGCGGCAGGGTCGTTCAGGGCTCCATCGTCACGGGGTTCCTCGTCGGCCGTTTCGAGGCCGGTGGACTGCAAAATCGCCCGCAATTGCTGGATGTAGGACGGTTCGAGCTCCCAGTACCGCGATGCCATGAAGAGCGACTGCGGATCACCGCCCAGCAGATCTCCCGGCCCGATGCTGGCCGCGTGCTCATTGCCAAAATCATCGACAACCGCAACCTCACGGCTGTCGCCGGGCAGGAACTGCGTTTCGATGAGCACTCCCCAGACATCCGATGGAGCAATTTCCGAAAAGATCCGCGAAACGGGTACGTCGGTCGAAGATAAGCGACAGCGCGCGACGAA
>JBFWRO010000012.1:0-14881 GCA_050248865.1 Thermomicrobiales bacterium
GTGCTCTTCCGATCTGGTGAAATGGGCGCCGCCCTCATTGAGATGATCGACGATTATGCGGGCCAGCTCCCCTTCGTAAAATTCGCGAGGACCGCTGTCGGCAAGGCGCCGCAACGAGAGGGCCAGGTCTGGCTGGCGAATGACCTTCGCAGGCACTCCTTGCTGAGACCAGGGCGGTACGCCACCGGGACAAAAAACGTCTGCAGTGGCCGGGAATCGAGTGAGATTCTCGAGGTCCGCGCCAATGCGAAGCGAGGTGTGCCAGTGGACTGGGAACCCTGATTCGGCGCAATCGATCGCCGGCTCGAGTGCCGCTGCCCATGAGATGGTTCCCCAGCGTTCGAGCGCCCGGGATAGCCCATCGACGGCGCCGGGGACACACACCGCTCGGTGGCCGACAATATTTGCGTTATCCGCGACTATTGGCCAGCCGAAGAGTGCGCTGTCGTTGCCGGTGCCGGTCAACGGATACATTTCCGGCCTTGCACTGAGCGGGGAGACCATGGGATAGGCCACTACGTCAGTTTCGTTCGCTGCCGTGTCGTGCCGCACGAGGAACCCGCCCCCGCCGACGCCGTTCATCCACTGTTCACTCACGCCCGCGACCAGCGCCGTCACCACCGCGGCATCGATGGCGTTTCCACCGTCGCGTAGCACCTGCGCTCCAGCGCGAGCGGCTTCCGGTGTCTTCGCAGCCACCATGCCGCCGCTTGACTCGGCCTGCGACCGACCCACGATCCATGTGCTCTCAATCGACACTCATTACGCTCCCTGCGATCAACTCCCTGCAGTTCTGGCAGCATCTTACAGTGAAGTTCCGTTGCGGGCCCGTAGAAAGATGGCCCTCGGGCCTCAGAAGAGCGTAAGCTGACTGGAGAGGAGAGTCGGCGAGGGTGGATTCGGCGCCGGCCCCTCCCGATGATCGAGACCGTGCCGCATACCAGCCTGCGTCGAAAGGGCTGCGACTTTTTCCTTCCAGCGATCGGGAGGATGTTCGCGCGAAAACATTTGCGCATACCGCGAGTAGAGATCCGGGCGGTAAGCGGTGATGAAATTCAGAAAATGCGCGCGGACGAGTGGCGCAAGCCTGAGCGGCAGCGCGGTGAAACTGCGGGCCCCATGTAAAGCGGCAGCAGCAGCAACACTCTCGACGGCCTGAGCAGTGTCGGTCAATTCCGGCAAAACAGGCGCCATCAGAACGCCGGTGGCGATTCCCGCCTCACTGAACAGGGCCATGGTCTCCAGGCGGCGCGAAGGTGGCGGAGTTCCCGGCTCGAGGTGCTTCCAGAGCTCTCGATCCAGTGTGGTGACGGTGAAATAGACGCGAACCGATGCCACCTTGTTCAGCGCTGACAGAAGATCGAGATCGCGTCGTATCAGCACAGACTTGGTCACAATCGAAACCGGATTGCGGGCTTCGAGAAGTACCTCTAGGCAGCGACGAGTGAGGAGGAGCTTGCCTTCTGCGGCCTGATAGGCATCGGTTGCAGTGCCAATGGCAATCGAGTCTCTGGGCCATGTGGGAACAGAGAGCTCTCGATGCAACACCTCTGCAACATTCTCCTTGTAAAAGATGGATCGTTCGAAGTCGGCACTGGCATCGAGACCGAGAAAGCTATGAGTCTCCCTTGCGTAGCAATACTGGCAAGCATGTACGCAGCCGCGATAGGGATTGAGCGACCACTTGAAGGGCATACCCTTGACGCGGTTGACGGCGGATTTGCAGGTGATCGGAGTGAAGGTTGTCGTCGCCATGATCGAAGAATAGAACACATGTTCTATCTCGTCAAGCGGTCTTCATTCATGTGAAGCGGATCGCCGGGATGATCCGTCGGCATCGAAAAAGTGTTCTCGGAAAGAGTGATTGCACCGTCGGCGCGATTACTGGAATGTCGCTCTGATGCGCTATCACCTGTGCCGGTGCGTCAGGACTCGGCCCGGCTGACCGTTTGCCGGAACCGGTGCATTAGCGCAGCTTCCTTTTCCTCTCTGGCGCTTTGACCCGCCGCCACCACCTCCTGGCGAAATTCGTCGACCGTTTGCTGCGTCTCCTCGCCGCTGGTCGGCGCGACGAGTCGAGACACTGCCACCCCCGCTGCTGCGCCGATGGCTGCGCCAACCGCAAACGTCACAGCGTTCCCGATAAGTCCCATGGATTAGTCCACCTTTCGCACACCCACAATGCCACCTCTCACGAGTGTAGCAAAGTCTCCTTTCCTCCCTGCGATCGTATACTCGCCTGCAGGGTCAGAGATGGTAGCCAAAGGGCAAGGGGATGCGCATTTATATGGGCGGACCGATGTTCACGGCCGCGGATATTGCCTACAACCTGCGCTTAGCGGAGCGTCTGCGGAAGTTAGGATTCTCCGTCTATTGCCCCAATGAAAGCGAACCGATCAACGACAAGACGCGCTCCGACGTAACCGGAAGAATGATCTACGATTTCGACATCGGCGAGCTCGAGGCTTCGAACGTTCTGCTTTGTCAGGTGAGCGAAGATTCCGGCACCAACTGGGAGGCAGGGTACTTCGATTGCCTTTCCAGGCGAGTCGACCCAGAACGTTACTGGGGAATCGTTGGCATTGCCTCTGATATCCGTTTGCGGTCCTTGCCCAATCCGGAGATGACGGGCGTGGACAATCAGGCCGGATACATCAATCCGCTCATCGTGGGCGGCATGCAGCAGTCTCTCGGCATCTACCTCGATGAGGATGCCGCAATCGCACGTCTGATCGAAGTGCGCCGGGAGCGCGAGGGCGCCTGATCGCCACACGGACTCGACAAAAATGGAAAGGTCCGGGCATCGCCCGGACCTTTCGGCAATTTTCGGGGACCTACGCTAATCGCGACTTTGACCAGAGACCAGCGAAACCCAGTACAGCAGCGACAGCAGCGAGGCGATGAAGCCGGCGATATACGTCCATGCGGCAGCATCCAGCACTTTGTCGACACCCTTGCTCTCTGCACCGCCGGCCACGCCACCATCGACAATGCCTGCACTGACAAGGGCAACTTTGGCGCGTCTGGAAGCGTCGAACTCAACCGGCAGAGTGACCAGAGCGAAAACGGTTGCCAGGGAAAAAAGTGCCACGCCGGCCCACGCGAGTCCGGTCAGCCCAAGCATTACGCCAGCGATCAAGACGAGAAATCCCAGCTGAGAGCCGATGTTCACCGCAGGTACGATTGCTGTTCGGATCTTGAGCGGCGCGTAGGCATTCGCATGCTGAATCGCGTGTCCCGCTTCATGAGCGGCGACTGAAACAGCAGATATCGACCGCTGGCCGTAGACCGGCTCGGAAAGAAAGAGCGCGCGCTTGCGGGGATCGTAGTGATCGGTGAGTGCGCCTTTCGTTTGCTCGATCGGCACGCTGAGCAGGCCGGCCGCGTCCAGTACCCGTCGTGCCGCCTGTTCGCCGGTCAGTCCCGCGGAATTGGGAACCTGCGAGTACTTGCTGAAGTTCCCTTTCACTTTGCTCTGCGCCCAGATCGACAGGATGAACCCCGGAATCATGAAAATGAGGAACATCGGGTCAAAAAACATCGCATTCTCCGTTGTCTCGAGCCGCCTGGGCTCAATCCATTCAGGTGTGGGGCAGGTGACGTAGCTGGAACAGGGCTGGTCTCGTCGTTACTCGACGAAGTCCCGGTCAACTCCCAGACACAACTACCCCGGTTCGTCCTCATGCGAGGATGCCACCAGAGTCTTACACCTGCGAGATTGTCGCCTCGCTCGCCAGCCGGTTCCAGATAGGAACGTATTGACGGCTGAGCGGCCGCTCCTTACGGAGCGTGGGTTACTCCCCCTGTTGACGGGTAGTATACACTAACACGCTGCGTATCAATAAACCGGTATCGAAGGCATCAGGCTTCGGCTATTTTCGCTTGCGACAGGCGACATTCAAATATGCAAGCTCAGGATGATTGCGCGCTGCGGTCGTCAGCGACTGTCGTTGCCGCTCGTCCTCAGGACCGAGATCGAGGTGACGATCCCGCAGCTTCTGCATCGTTTCAGCCATCTGGTCCCAATCGCTCGATGACGACCTGAAGGCAAAGATCACATCGAATCCCGCGTCTGTGATTGCCTCGAGAAATGCTTGCTCGCTGATCAGGGATTTTCCGAAGACAAAGCGCATCAAATCCGATGTAGGCCCTGGAGTCACCAGTTCGCCGAGAATCAGCACGCCACCTCCAACGAGCCACGCGGTCGCCGCTTCCAGGCCTCCCGCCAAGCCACCAGGGAGCGTATCGCTGAGTCCCCCTCCCAAGCCCAGTACCACGTCGAAGCTCGCTTCGGGGATCGCGGCGCGGGCATCCTTTCCCGCGATCGCCAGAAAATTCGTCCGCTTGCCGACTCCTCGCGCGTTAGCCCGCTGCTTTCCAAATGCGAGGTAAGGTGGGTAGTCGTCGAAGGCGGTCACATCTGCCTGATAAAGCTCGGCAAGGTCGACAGACGCACTGCCAATGCCGCATTGAACATCGAGGATTCTGGCACCCTTCCTGACCCCAGCGGCAAGTGCCAGCGCCAGGAGTGTACGTCGGCCTCCCGGTGACTGATACCAGGACTCTGGCGAGAGACTGGCAACCATCGACTCGAGTGATGTCATGGATTCTTTCTGTTCTGAGGGCACCTAATCTTCTCCAAACTCGCGAACGAGGGAAAGCAAGTTCGCCACAACCCCGGCCGCGGTGACCGATGCTCCGGCCCCCGGCCCGATGACCGTCAACGGGTACGCATCGTACCGTTCGCTTCTGAATGTGAGGATATTCTCCGGACCCTGCAAAGATCCGAGAATCGTGTTGGCTGGCGTTTCGCTTAGCCCTACAGAGACTCCCTCGCTGGCGGACACCCGAGCCAGATACTTCAACGTACTGCCACGCGAGCGAGCTTGGTCGACCCGATCCGCCATCACGCTGTCTTCGCGTTCCAGGCCATCCAGAAATTCGTCCACGCTCACACCGGCCAGATGGGCCGGAACGAGTGTCTCCACCGCGATCGAATCGAGATCTATGGGCAGGCCAATGGTTCTCGCCAGAATGAGAGTCTTCCGAGCCACATCGAGCCCGCTCAGGTCGTCGCGAGGATCGGGCTCCGTGTATCCCTTGTTCCTGGCCGATCGCACCGCTGCGGAAAATGGCACGCCAACGGCGAGGTCGGCGAAGATCGCTCCAAATGTTCCCGAGAGAGCGCCCGAAATCTCGACAATCGAGTCACCACTATCGAGGAGAGAACGGAGCGTCGCGATCACCGGCAGCCCGGCCCCACACGTCGCTTCATAGCGCACTCTGCCGCCGAAATGAGTTTCGCCCCAGAGCAATTTCGAGCGCTTGTCATCCCACGGCAGAGCAAGCGGAGCCTTATTGGAGAAGACCGCGCCGTGCCCGCCTGCGATGGCCCGGGCGCTCAAGTCGGCCGTTCGATCGGATGCCGCGCAATCGATAACGATTGTTGGACCCATCTCGAATGCAATAGCCAAGGCGTCGTCTACCGTTCGCGGTGTCAACCCTAACGAGGGCGCGGCCGTTGTGAGTTTGTCCCCACCCGTGCGGGCCGAAAGAATGGCTTCGATGGTTGCCTCGGAATAGCCGGCGGGCTCGTCGCACACAACTCCTCCGGATGTGTCGACAAAAGCACGATGAAGAACGTCGACCCCTAATTGAGATCGCCAGTTGTCTCGCAACGAGCGGATCATCTGGATTGCCGATCCGCCGATCAAGCCGATTCCGACGTGAATGAGATTGACAGATTTGCTCATAAATCCCACCTGTCGTGACAGTGCCACGCTGCAACTCATCACCAGAGACAATACTCGACAGGCGAGGGTAGAGTCGAAGGCAGCGGCAGCCTACTTGTCCTTTTGATCGCCAGAATCATTGGCGTTGTGTTTACTTGGGGCCGAATCGGCAAAGTTGCTGCGAACATCGCTGACAATCCCGGCGAACTCCCTGCGAGTTGTCGCCAATCGCCCTGCGAGATCGCCGATCTCCGGTCTGCGTACCGACGGCCGCCGGATCGATGGCAGGTGCGGGAGTACGACGGAGGGCACGCCCGGCATACCGGGTCGCTGCGGAAGGGGAGGCAACGAAGGAAGTCCAAGGCGGTGCGCTTCGATTCGATCGCGAATATCGTCAATAGACCGTCCCACGCTCCGCTGCAGATCGTGCAGTCGTGCGATTTCGAGTTTTATTTCCTCGGAACCAGCTGCGCTGGTAATCGCCAGGGTGCGAAGCTTGCGTGACCGCTCGTCCTGCAATCGCCTGGGCCCGATCCCGGCCAGTTCTCCAAACGCGTGGCAGCATCCCAGGCGCAGTTGCTGAACGGCTCCCTGGGGATCGAGATGAGCGCCCTCACCAGGTTCGTGAATGATGGAGTCCACGAGACCAAGCCGCCGGCAGTCACGAGCAGAGAGATATCGTATGGCGTGTCCCGACCGGCCTTCGAAGGGGCCACGATCAGCGTAGCCCTGACCAATGACTGCGTGTTCCATCATCAGCGTGCGGTCGGCGATGGCGCTCCACATGGCCTGCATTCCGCGAGCCGCGCCGACGATCACGGAGACCGTAGGGACGGGTACGCTGGTGACTGTGCGGAAAAGCAATGCGAGTGCCGCCCCGGGATCTGCATTGCCGTCGCTGTCTCCGGCATCGATCGTGTCGTAGAGGGTGAGAACCGGCAATTCGAGTAACGATGCGAGTCGGAGCAGGCGTGTGGCTTTACGAAGGCTGGAGACGAAGTCGCTCGGCAAGTGTTCCGATGGACGGTCGACCGCAATCACTCCCATGGAAACGCCATCGAGCTGACCAAGCCCGATGCGAACCGCGACACTCTCCGACCCTGCTCGATCTCCTCGCAGCTCGACGAACCCGGGCATCAGCCGTTCGACATACGTTGTTGCCGTCGGGCGATCAGGATGCGTGGCCAAAGCAGCTTCCTGGCTCGCATTGAGCGCCGAGACAGACGGCGCTTCGATCGCGGCGGCGCCGCGCGGTGCCGTGCGCGAGGTCAGGATATCGACGAGTGTCACGAGCCGCTCACGAAGGTGCCGCCTATCGATAATCCCATCGATCGTACCTGACGCAACTGCTCGTTCCGCGGACACGGTGCCCGTTTGCACATCCGGACCTCCACCCCGCGCGCTCTGTAAAGCAGCACCCACCTGGCTGCCGGGCTCCGCAAACAGCAGATTCGCGTGACAGGCGAATCCTGAATACAGCGTCCCACTGGTTGGGTGGGAGAGAAGCGCGATAAACGGAACACCCTTGGATTGCAGCCGCGTCACAGCATTCGCCAATCGCGCAGATTGCACGATGGAAAGCAGAGATGCGTTGTTTCTGCCGGCACCGCCAGATGCAACAACGATCAATGGCGCTCTCCGGCTCGCCGCCAGCTCGATCGCCAGCACCAGCTTTTCGCCCGCTACAACTCCAATGTCTTCGCCGAGCAGTGCGAAATCGACAATGATGACGACCACCTCCTTGCCGCCGATCATCGCGGTACCGGTGACAAGGGATTCTCTGTAGGGGTGTGCCGGGTTCTCTTTGCTTCCCTGTGCCCTGTCAAGACGTGGCGCTGCGTCACGAAAGACGAGAGGATCGGTCGAAACGAGCTCGCCGTTGCTTTCACGAAACGTATCGGGATCGACGATCAGCGCGAGTCTCTCGCGCGCTGGCATCCAGAAATGACGAGAGCAGATCGGGCAGATCCGAAAGCGATCGAAAAGGGGCTCGCCATTGAGGCGACTGTCGCATCCCGGGCAAGTGACATCGTATCCAGATCCCCCCTCGAGGTCGCTTTCGGCGTCATCGAGCAGGTCTTCATAGGGAACTTCGTGTGATGTGGGCATGGGTGTCATGGGAGTTCATCCTGGATGCTGCCTCGAAGCCTAACAGCGGGGCACGACGATGCTACGCTTCCAGCGTCGTGGCGTCAAACTCCGCGAGTCCAATCGTACACATCAGTGAGATGGATCTCCCATGCAGCGTCGCTCCAATCGCAGCCGGCTCGGCATTCTTGGTGGGGGGCAGCTGGCCAGAATGTGTCTCGCGCCGGCAACTGCGCTGGCAGTCGACGTTACCGTCCTTTGTCGTGACTTCGACGACCCGGCGGCGAAGGCCTGGGCCGACGTCATGATTGGATCACCTGACGATCCTGATGCGGTCGCCGCGGTTGCTCATCGCTGTGAAGTGGTGACATTCGATCATGAGCTCGTTGATACGTCGATCATTCGGGCCCTCGAGCAAAGGGGGTACCGCTTTGCACCATCCGCCGCGGTACTGACGGTTGCGCAATCCAAAGTTCAGCAGCGCCAGCAGTTCGATGTTCTGGGTCTACCGATCCCTCCCTATGTGGTGCTGGAGGCTGGGACCGGCGCCAGTGAAATCTCGTCATTTGCCGCGCGCCATGGCTGGCCATTGATGCTCAAGGCTGACCGGGGTGGTTACGATGGGCGCGGCGTCTGGCGGGTGAACGATCTGGCCGTCGCAGAGTCAATCGTTACGGAGCTTCACAATCGGAACACAGCTGTTGTGCTGGAAGAAGTCATGCCGCTCGATATCGAGCTGGCAATACTTGTCGCCCGGCGCTGGAATGGCGAACTCGCGACGTATCCCCTTGTCGAAACGCTGCAGGTTGATGGAATGTTGAGAAGCCTCCGCGCGCCAGCTCAGGTTTCCCAGCGCCTGCTTAGGCAAGCGGCAGATATTGCCCGTGAAATCGCCTCCGCGGTCGAGGTCGTCGGTCTACTCGCGGTCGAATTCTTTGTCAGCCGCGAAGGACTGCTCGTGAACGAAATTGCCACGCGTCCTCATAATTCTGGTCACTACACGATTGAGGGCGCGGCGACGTCGCAGTTCGAGCAGCATATTCGTGCGGTTCTCGATCTGCCCCTGGGCGGCACCGGGCTCAACGCTCCTCATGTGGCCACGGTCAACGTCATCGGCGCGATTTCCCCGAAGGGACGTGCCGCGGCGCTGTCGGTGCCGGGAGCGCACCTCCACCTCTATGGCAAGCCACCTCGACCGGGGCGAAAACTGGGCCACGTAACCGTGACGGGTGACTCGCGAGAGGAAGTGATGAGGTCGGCAACGTTCGCCGCGTTGGCGCTGGAACAGGAGTGACGCCGTGACTGACTCTTTTCCGCAGGTCGCAATCATCATGGGAAGCGAATCTGACTTGCCCGTGATGACGGGTGCAATCGAAGCGCTTCAGGAGCTGGACATTCGCCATGAGGTGCGCATTATCTCCGCTCACCGAACTCCAGAAGCGATGATCGGATTCGGGCAAGGGGCAGCGGAGAGAGGATTGAAGGTCATCATAGCGGGAGCGGGCGGCGCGGCGCATCTGCCCGGCATGGTGGCCAGTGTGACCTCACTGCCCGTCATCGGCGTTCCTGTCGCGATTACCGCGCTTCAGGGGATCGACGCTCTGCTGTCGATCGTTCAGATGCCCAGGGGTGTTCCTGTCGCCACGGTGGCGATCGACAACTCCCGGAATGCCGGATTGCTCGCTGCTCGAATGCTCGCGATCGGTGATCTCGAGCTTCGCCACCGGATCGACGAACAGCGAACACAAACCGCTGAGGTTATTGTTGCGAAGGATGATGAAGTGCGAGAACGTTTCAAGCGCACATTTAGAGATTGAAGAGGCCTCGAAACCCGCGCTTCGCTAAGCCCCGGGCGAACCCAGCATCTCTGCAAGCAACTGGTCGTGGCTGACGAACGGAAGTGTCCGCTGCGCTCCTTCTGGCAGGTTTGACATTGCGGCGCCGACGAATGCCCTGAAAAGCGGGTGGGGGCGATTTGGCCGGCTGCGGAACTCCGGATGAAACTGCACGCCTACAAAAAATGGATGACCGTCGATCTCCATAATTTCCACGAGGCGGCCGTCCGGCGAGACCCCCGACGCGATCAACCCGGCTTCCGCCAGCGCTTCCCGGTAGTCATTGTTGACCTCGAAGCGATGCCGGTGCCGCTCATTGATCCGATCCTCACCGTAGGCTTCCCGAGCCGTCGTCCCCGCCGTCAGTTCGCAGGGCCAGAGTCCGAGTCGCATCGTCCCGCCCATGTCGACGCCGCGCTGATCGGGCATGATGTCAATGACAGGATGGGGAGTAGTCGGATCGATCTCCGTTGAGTTGGCGTATTCCAGCCCCAGTACATTCCTCGCCACATCGATGACCGCCATGTGCATCCCGTAACAGAGACCGAGATAGGGTGTGCCCGTTTCCCGGCAGTACTGTGACGCGAACATCTTGCCTTCGGTGCCTCTGGGCCCAAAGCCGCCCGGCACGACGATGCCGGATACGGAGCGAAAGACGCGCTCCATTTCCGCCGTGGTTGCCGTTTCCGAATTGACCCAGATGATTTCGGGACGGGCGTCGTGTTCCATCGCCCCATGGGTCAAAGATTCAGTGACGCTCATATATGCGTCATGCAGTTCGACATACTTGCCGACCAGCGCGAGGCGCACAGTCTCATGAGGATTGCGGATGCGTTCGGTGATGATTCGCCACTCACTGAGATCTGGCTCGTGGCCTTCGAGGGAGAGATGGTCGTCGATATATTGATCGAGCCGTGATTCGTGCAGCATCAGAGGAACTTCGTAGATCGTTTCCGCTGTGGGCATGGGGATCACAGCTTCTGGATCGACATCACAGAACAGGGCGATTTTTTCTTTCACGTCATCCGGGATGTCAGCGTCAGAACGACAGACGATAACGTCAGGCTGGATACCGACCGAGCGGAGTTCCCGCACGCTCTGCTGGGTTGGTTTGGTCTTCAGTTCGCCGGTCGAGCCAATCAAAGGCAGCAGGGTCACGTGAATGTACATCACATTCGAGCGCCCGACCTCTCTGCGCATCTGGCGGATAGCTTCGAGGTAGGCCTGTCCTTCTATGTCCCCTACGGTGCCACCGACCTCGACGATCACGACATCGGAATTGTGTTCGGCTGAGGCCTGGTGGATACGATTCTTGATCTCATTGGTGATATGTGGAATGACCTGGATGGTTCCACCAAGGTAATCGCCTCGACGCTCACTCGCGATGACCGAGGAGTAAATCTGTCCAGTGGTCAGGCTTGATGCCTTCGAGAGATTCTCATCAGTGAACCGCTCGTAGTGCCCCAGATCGAGGTCCGTCTCAGCGCCATCGTCGGTGACGAAGACCTCGCCATGCTGATATGGCGACATCGTGCCGGGATCGACATTGAGATAGGGATCGAGCTTCATGATCGAAACGCTCGAACCGCGATTTTTCAGCAAACGGCCGATCGATGCAGTTGTTATGCCCTTGCCGACGGAAGAAACAACCCCACCTGTAACGAAAATGTACTTCGGCATTCCCCGCGCCTATTCTTCCGGGCCTTCTGGTTCCCGGCTCGCATGATCGACCGTCCGCCAATATCTGAGTTCAACACGCGCCGACACCCCATAACGTAGCGAAGGCGACGCGGCTGCGTCGCCTTCGAAGGAGTCGATGAATTGTCTTTGCGGGCAGGATTGCCTATCCGGAGGCATTTGTAGCGAGGGCATGGGCGTCATCGCTTCGCTGCCTCACTTTCGGGACTCAGGAGTACGAGTTGCATGACATCTGACAGTTCCGAAAGACGAACGGTCAGTTTCTCCATCGTTTCTGGCGCTGCCATGCCGAGGGCACTGACAAACGCATCGACAGCCCCCCGGCCCTGATCGCCAATAGCCGTCGCAAATTGCATCGGAATGACGAGCTTGGGCTCGAGTTGCGAAACGATCTCCGCAGCCTGAGAGGGGGTGATGAGCGGACCTCCGCCGACAGGCACCAGCAGTACGTCGCACTGCGCCATCTGCTCGACTTGCTCCGTCGTCGGAATGTGACCCAAGTCACCGAGATGGCAAATGTTCATGCCCTCGGCCTCGATCAGGTAGACGGTGTTATACCCCAGCTCCCGACCTGACGCGGTGTCGTGGTAGGTGCGAATCCCGGTGATGAAGACTTCGTGAATCTCGTACTCCCCCGGACCGGAAATCAGCGAGAACTCAGGTTTCACCGCGCTCAGATTATTGTGACCCGCATGATCGTGAGAGACCGTAACGATATCGGCTGTTTGCCGGGCCATCGCAATGCCCGTGTTCCTCCCGACTGGATCGGTGACGATGGTGGCTTCTCGCGTCTTGATCCGGAAGCAGTTGTGTCCAAACCAGCGGAACTCAGCCATAGTGCATGTCACCAGGATTCCTGGAAAGGAATTCCGATTTGGTCGATATCCTCCCGAAAGGGCGGAATTGACGACGTTGTGGACGATTTGGGGGCTTCAGCAACGCGAAACGCACTCGCAAGTGGAGTGCGTCACTTTCTGCTGCCTCTCGCAGTATACCACGGCCGACGGCGCCGGGAATGAATCGTGTCACTCATTGTCCGCCTCTTCGACATCGCCACTGGTGCCCAAAATCGTCTCCATTGCCGGACCGATGGCATCCCAGCGAAATCCCCGGCGTTGCAGATAGGAAGCCAGTCTCCTTCGCTGAACATCAGGCGGAAGTCCCTCCAACGATCGTATCCGCTTGCGACCTGCCTCGATCGCCAGCATGCGCTGGTCGAGATCGGCGGTGGACAGGGCCTCATCGATGATTGGACGGTTGACACCTTTGGCCATGAGCTCCTGACGAAGCGCACGATCCCCCTTCGGTCGATTCGCGGTTCGGTTTTCGATCCAGAATCGTGCAAATTCGGCGTCGTCGAGATAGTTGTTTTCGACGAGCCTGTTCAGGACTCGGGAAATGGCGGGTTCTTCATACCGCTTTCTGCGCAGTCGGTCGCGAACCTCTCGTTCACTTCTCGCCCGACGCGCGAGGAGATCGATCGCATACTCATACGCCGAGAGGAAGTCATCTTCTTCCAGCAGAGAATCCCGCAATGCAGAGGTCATTTCACTTCCAATGGCGATGCCGAAGTCAGCAGCGACAGTGAGCCGGCATGCCAGGCAGAACCTCCCATCGACGGAGATTGTGACTCGATCACTTCTTCGGGCCTGGGACGCGATCTGGGTCACATGCCCTGGGATGCCAGCTGGCTCGTCTGCGCCTTCGCTGGTTTCGTTCGCCCGAGCAACCATTGAAACCGCCCTTCGCCCGAATGACCTCAGTACCGCACGATCTCCGCAGGGCTTTCTCCTAATGCACACAGTGGGCAGTCGTCAGGAGCCCAGGCGGGAAATGCGTCATTGAGCGCTGCGTACACAGGCTTTCCATCGATGTCGTTTTCGCCGGAACTCCAGAGTGTCGCGATCCCTACTACCTTTGCTCCAAGGTTGGATGTCAGCGCCAGCAGACGGCCCATGGTCTCGCCTGTAAGCAGCAAATTGTCGACGAGCAACACCCGTCTGTCCCGAATCAGCGATTCCAGCTTTGGAGCAATGGTCAATTGTCCATCCTTGGGCGTCGCGTCAATGACCTTCGCTTTCGGTTCGAGAAAATACCCAACCCACTGAGCCAAACCTGCTCCCCAAATCGATGGCGTAGCGATCGTTTCAATGTGATCGGTGAAATGGTGCTTGGCGAGGTGGTAGCCGAACCTGCTCGCCACAGCAGGATCTGCAAGCAGCAGGTCTCGATCGATGAGCGCACCACTGTGCCGGCCGTTGCGCAGTGCAAAATGCCCATATCGGAGGATGTCGGCAAATGTCAGCCTCTCGATCAGCGATCGTTCCAGCTCCATGTGTCGATCTCCTCACTCCTTGCATCGCCAATGCGTCGAACACGCTCGAGACTCAGTATGTGCGAAAGGAGAGCGCTTTGACGAAAGAACGGAGTTCGTCCAACGCCCTGGGATCACAGGAATCGGCTAGCGCTTCGAGCGTTGCGAGCGCCACGTCATGAAAGTGATGGACTTTGGCCTCGGTGACATGACGGACGGCGTATTTGTCGAGGAGATGGAGAACCTCTTGTACCGAGCTATCAGGAACATCTGGATTTCCGTAAATGTGTCCCAGGCGGTCTCTATCGGCGTCTGATGCGATCGCTCGAAGCTCGATGACCGGAAGCGATTGCTTTCTGCGACGAAGGTCATCGGCGGCGGGTTTGCCAGTGTCGGAAGCCGCGCCCCAGATGCCGAGAATGTCGTCGCGAATCTGAAAGCCCAGTCCGAGCGCCTCCCCGAAGTGACCGAATGCATCGGCCAGGTCGTCTGGAGCTCCCCCGGCATATGCACCTGACCATGCCGCGAATCGTACGATTGCCGCGGTCTTTTTCCCAATCATCGAGAGGTAATCGTCAACGGTAGCCGCCCGCCCGCCTTCGAATTCCAGATCAGTGACCTGACCGGCAACGATTTCCAGGGCAGCGGCATCGAATTGGTCAGCGATCGCCAAAATGCGGTCAGCGGAGACTCCCGTGCTTTGCATGCGCAGAAGAATCCGTCGGCTTGCGGCATAGATCGCATCGCCGATGTTGATCGCCTGCGCTGAGCCCCAAATCGACCAGACGGTTTCTCGATGACGCCGCATGACGCTTTGATCCTGGATATCGTCATGCACCAGCGTGAAGTTGTGCAGCAGCTCGATCGCCGCCGCGAGATGCCAGCCCCGCTGGTCGTTGCCCGATACAGCTCTGCACGCCAGTGTCGCCAAACGCGGGCGGATGCGTTTTCCCTGGTCGATCGTGCCTGGGTCCACAGGAAGGAAATCCTTGTCGACCCACCCCATGTGGTAGCTGATCATTCCGGCAAGAAATGGAGATAAGCTCCGCGCGTCGGCCAGTGCTTCAGCCATGATCTCGTCGAGCGGTGTGTCAAACGAAGCTGTTGACTCTGGAGGAAGAGAACCCGAAGTCACCATGGGTTGGCAGGTCGCTGAAGCTCGACGACGGCTCGGTGCTCGCCAACCTCCCAGCCGTTGTGATTGCGAATCGAAC
>JBFWRO010000013.1:0-14282 GCA_050248865.1 Thermomicrobiales bacterium
GAGCATTTCCTTTCCCAGGCGTGGCGAGAACTCCCGAAAAACGAACTGTACCGAGGCACGATCCGTCGTGGCGATGATGTCGCTCACCTCCCAGTGCGCTTCCGGATAGGAAGAGACGACGGTCCCGAAATAGGCGACGATCTCTTCGGCCGGTCGCACCGGAGCCGAGTGTGGCAACGCCCTGAACGTCGCATGATCGGCCAGAGTGGCCATCAGCCGTTGCGGGTCGCGGGCGTCGATAGCGGCGAAGAACTCGCGGGCCAGAATCTCGGAAATCGCCGTTTCCCGGTAGGACATGCTGGGTGATCCCTTCGACCTTGGTGCTAACGGGGCCGAACGGGGATCAAGCGAAGAATCTCATCGAGATGCGCGCCGGCGGCGCGATTGATCGAGTTCCGCGCCCCGGAACGGTCGAGCGCAAGGTCGATCTGATACAGACAATCGAGATCGTGATTCGCCAAACGCTCGGCAAGACTGCGAATTTGCCAGTCGTGCTCGATGCGGCTGGTGCCCACCCGGCTCCAGGCGTTGTCCGGAAGCGCCCGCAAAATGCTGCAGGTGCTCTGCCGCAGCCTCCGGAAATCTGCCAGCACCCCCGTCCAGGTGCGATCCGGGTTCGAAGCCAGTCGCTCTGGCGTGGTGCGTGGATCGGGAATCTTGTCAAGATCAGGATTGATTTCGTTGACGATCGCATGCATGTACGCCAGGACCACCAACTCCTCGTCGCGCATCCTGATCAGCAGATCGAGAACTGAAGGTTCACCGCGCCGCACCGTCTGTTCGATAACCATCGGATCGGTGATCGGCGTCAGCCATCGCGACAGATGGTTGACCGTCATGTGAAGCCGGAGAATCAGGGAGTTGTTGTCATGCTCGACGATAGGCAGGTCCGCGGCAGTGGGTCCCTCCGGAAAACGCGGCTTGGCCATGAACTGGTGCTTCATCGTTGATGCCATCGATTCAGGATCTCCCTGTTAACCCGCCAGCACTTCCCGAGCCTGGGCCAGGCGCTCGAGATCGCGATCACACACGGTATTCTCCATGAAATGGAGGGTTATCGTCCCGAGCATACTGTGCTCGCCCGTCCGCTGCCACTGCTCCGGGGCCAGTCCAATGAGAAACTCGAGATGCTCTCCACGCAAGGCTCTGAACTCCTCGAACACCTCCGCAGGATCCTGACCGCTGTAGTTTCGCTCGATCGGCCACAGGGAATCGTCGTACCCGGGGATATGCGGATCGTCCTCGTTCACGATTCGTCGCGCCCGCTCGAAATAGATCTCTTCCCAGTCCCGCAGGTGCGGCAGAATCTCTGCGATCCCCCAGCCGCCATCGCTTCCCGGACGGTAGATATCCTCTGCTGTCACGTGGTCCGCGAAGACGACCCGCTCCAGGTCCGCCGGAAATCCTTCCAGTTGCTCCAGGATATGCTCCCGCGATCTCAGAGCGTTTTCCACAGGTTCACCTTGTTCCTGGATGCCGGGGCTCTGTCGCACGAACCACATCCCCCACGATGCAGTCGGCATCATCATACAGGATCAGGCTTCCGCCGATGCCCGGATATCTCAGCCCACAAGCTCGATTCCGCACTCCTCGAAGCGCCCGGACGGCGATTCTGGCCGCCACCGCCAGGCACGCAACGCCGGCGGCTCACCGCGAAAAGAAACAATGACGTTCAGGGCATCAGGGTAATACCACTCCTTGATGTCGGTTGGCGACGGCTCGGCCGCGCTGACCGGATGACTATGCACGATAGCCCCCAGTTCCTCTCCGGCGGATCGCATCGATGTGAATGCCTCGATCACCTGTTCCGGGTCCATCGTGAATCGGTTCGGCGAGCGGTCGACATTCTCGCCAGGAAAAAACCGAACCGCAACCACCGCGTCAGCTTCCTGCACCGCGCTGATCAGTCCGCACCCCTCCAAAGGAAGCGATTCCCGCAAATGGCCGATCACCGCCTCGACCATCCGCGGGGATATCCGCAAAGGCCGATCGGGCGACGGTTCACCAGCCTGGCGTTTCACTGCAGTCATGGGCTGATTGGCTCGCAGTACCATTGGCAACGATCGCGCCCGTTCCGGCATGGCTGACGGGGCGCGAAATCAGCGTGATCTTGCCATCGATTGACCGACCTGGCCAACCCCGGGAGAAATCATGACTCGAGCCTTATCCGTCCAGTTGCGCCGTATCGCCGTTCTGGCGGTCATGCTGGCGTTCCTGCCTCATCTGGCGCAGCCCGTCCTGGCCCGAATCCCCGCCACCGATTTGACGCTGGCGATGGTGCCGGAAGCCCACGAACAGGTCACCAGCCAGCTCTCCGGCGCGGTACCCGAATACGATGTCAGCGCGACCTTTGCCGCGGCGGGTGTCCAGCCGGCGCGCATCACTGGCGCGACTCGGCTCCATTTTGTGAACTTCACCAACGAGCCGATGACGGAGATCCCGCTCCGCCTGTATCCCAACGCTCCCGTCTACGACACTGACGGCATGGTGCTCACCGCGGTCGCGGTCGATGGCGTCTCCGTCGACCCGACGATGGGTCAGGACAACTCCCTCGCTCTCGTTCCGCTTACGAATCAGCTCCCACCGGGACAGTCAGCCGATCTCGAAATCGATTTCGTATCCACAATTCCGACCGACCCGAACGACGATTACGCCATGTTCGCCTACAACAGCCAGAGCGACTCCTACAACCTCGGGTACTGGCAGCCCTTGCTGGCCGGCTGGACGCCAGACACGGGTTGGAATACCGGCGAAATCCTGACCCGCGGCGATCCCGTTTTCACGAACATCGCGTTCTTCTCGATCGAGCTCACGGCCCCCACCTCGATCGTCTTTGCCACGACCGGCATTGCCAGCGAAGTCTCCGTGGAAGGAGAGTCGACGACCTATCACTGGAGCTCGGGAGCCGTCCGCGACTTCGTCATGATCGCTAACCAGGCATTCACCACGCTCGAAGCCCAGGTCGGCGAAACACTGGTGCGTTCCTTCACCACGCCGGACAGCGCTTCGGTCGCCCAGGACGCACTCGATATCGCGGTCGCCGCACTTCGGTTCTTCAACGAACGCGTGGGCGTCTTTCCCTATCGCGAATTCGACATGGCTCAGTCCGATCTCGGCCCGCGCGCCGCTGGCATCGAATTTCCCGCGCTCATCTACATCTCCGAGAACCTCTATACCCCGGAAAATTTCTCTCTCGTCTTCACGATTGTCCATGAGGTGGCTCACCAGTACTGGTACAACCTGATCGGCAACAACCAGTATCAGCATGCCTTTCTCGACGAGAGCCTGGCGAATTACACGGCTGTCCTGTATCTCGAAGCGGCGTATGGAGAGGAGGTCGCCGAAATGGCCATCGATCGCTATCTGACCCGCACCTACCTCGCCACCCTGTTCGGAAACGATGGCGACGCGATCGTCGACCAGCCGACAGCCGATTTCATCTCCGACCTCGCCTACGGACGCATCGTCTACGGAAAAGGCGCGATTGGCATGCACCAGATACGCCAGGCAATCGGTCTCGAGGCCTTTTTTGCCGGACTCGCCCTGTATCTGGACGAGCATGCCTACGGCGTCGTCAACCCGGTCGACTTGCGAACGGCGTTTCAAGAAGCGTCCGGGCAAAACCTCGAAGCGCTCTGGGTGCACTGGTTCGACGAGACGAACGGATTGCAGGACTTCACGCCAGATTCGATCATCGAAATCCGTTGATGCCCTGGCGATCGTGGCGGGAGGAGCTCGTTCCTCCACTGCTCTTCACCGTTGTGACCCGCCTGACCCTGTTCGTGGCAGTCTGGATCTCGCTTCGAGCCGTCCCTCGGCTCGATCGCTACCCCGCCCAGCTGTTCGACAGCTTCCTGCCGGACCATCCCTTCGTCGACGGCTGGGCTCGCTGGGACACCGCACATTATGTCGCAATAGCGTCGCTCGGCTACGGCCATCCCGACTCTCCCAGCGTCGATGGAGGCTTCGGCTTCCTGCCCGGCTTTCCGCTGCTGATGCGCTTGCTTGCGAATCTGCCAAGTATCGCCGACACCGCCGGAGCGTACGCCTTGGCCGGAGTCGTCGCCGCAAACGTTTTGCTGTTCGTCGCCGTCGCGTTCTTCACGCTTCTCAGCCGGGAATCGATTTCTCGACCGGCCACGATGTCCGCCGTCGCCCTGCTGCTTCTGCTCCCCTATTCCTTCTTCTTGTCCGCCGGCTACTCCGAGTCGCTTTTCCTGACGCTCGCGCTCGGCTCGCTTTTGCTCGCCGGTAGACAACACTGGCTCGCAGCTGGGTCTGTGGCAGGACTCGCCTCGGCGACCCGCATCGCAGGGCTCTTTCTGGCCCCGGCGCTCGTGTATGGCGCCTGGAAGAACGGGGTCCGCGGCTGGAGGCTCTTCGCCAGCGGTCTCCTGCCCGCCTCAGGTTTCATCCTCTGGTCACTCTATGTCTGGTGGAAACATGGCGATATCCGCGCCTATTTCCGCGCTCAGGCGGAGTGGGGAGGCTGGACCGAGCATGTTCGCTTCTACGCCGAGCTTCTCTGGAACGAGCCCCTCACGATGCTGCGGGGCGATCCGAGACACCTGATCATTTTGCTCAACCTGGCCATGGGTGTGCTCTTTCTGGCGATGCTTCCCGCGGTCTGGCGCAGAACGCCCCCAACGGTGGCGATGTTCACCGTGCTGATCGTCATATTCCACGTATGCTGGACCTGGGTGTCGCTGGGCCGCTACCTTCTGCCGGCCGTGGGGGTGTACATGGTTGCGGGCGAATTGCTCGCCCGTCCCCGGCTCGCCGGGTGGCCGCGTGACGTGATACTCGCCAGCGCCACCATCCTGCTGGCGGCGCTGGCGATCCTCTTCGCACACGGTTTCTGGGTCGTCTGATGTCTATCCCTCGAGGAGGGCGTCGAGCCGGCTGCGCAGGTCATCGAGACCGGCATAGCGCACCAGCTCGCCGTTGATCACCAGCGTCGGCGTGCTGTTGACGCCCAGCGCCGACCCCTCCTCATACGAATTGGCGACGGCATCAGCATGCACGTTGTCGTCCATGCATGTCTCGAACGCCGCCATGTCCAGTTCCAGTGCCTCCGCCATATCCATCAGCCGGTCGTCGGAGAACGCTCCCTGATTCTCGCCGCTGTGATTGAAGTAAATCGTCGAATGCATGTCCCAGAACCGGTCCTGATCCTGCGCGCATGCAGCCGCCTCGGCCGCGCGGGTCGATTCAGGGCCGAGAAAGGCGAAATCCCGGAACGCGAATGTGATCAGTCCCGGATTGATGTATTCGTCGATCAGCACCGGAACCGCATTCGCCTTGAAATCGGCGCAGGCAGGACACTGGTAGTCGCCCCATTCCACGACCTCCACTGTCGCCTCGGGGTTGCCCGCCAGATTGCCATCGATCGGCGCGGTTATTCCCGACGTCACCGCGACGGGCGGTGGAAACGATGATCCGCTGTCATCGTCGCGAGTCACCGCGAAGATCCCCAGAAAGGCGATCAGGAGAGCAAGTATCACGCCACCCACGATCATGTATCTCCTTCGTTTTTGCGCTTCAGCCGTTGCCTGCCGTCGCTTCTCGCGACCCGACACACGCTGTTGAGATGTTGATTTTGCCACGCTGACACTCCACGACGTTTGTCCGACCATCGCCGGCCGGACACCGACAGTTCTCTCTCCCTTATACTCTCATGCTGGCAACGTGGCCATTGCACGCGTCAGACGTCCATTGCAAATGTATGAAAACCCTGACGCCACCCCCTGCGGATAACATTGTGACAACTACTCCTCGTCTACGACAGGCAGATCCTCAGGGTCGCCGTCGCCGGCTCCCCGATTCCTGGTACGACCTGACGACCGAAGAGGTTTCAGCGCGCTTTGCTGAGTTGGGGGAACAACCCTATCGCGCTCGCCAGGCCGAGCAGTGGACCTGGAAGCAGCTTGCTTCCGCGTTCGGCGAAATGCGCACCTTGCCGGCCAGCCTGCGCGCGAAGCTCGCCGACTTGCTCGACTTCGATCCGCTCGCCGTCGAACAGGTCTACGAGGCCGACAACGGCGAAACCCTGAAGATGCTCTCACGCACCCGCGACGGCCTCCTCGTCGAGACGGTGCTGATGTTCTATCCCGACCGCGTCACCGTCTGCGTGTCCTGTCAGGTCGGATGCGCGGTCGGTTGCGCCTTCTGCGCCACCGGCATTGGCGGCCTCGAGCGCAACCTGACCTCCGGCGAAATGGTCTCCCAGGTCATCGACGCCTCCCGCCGCGCCCGCGACCGCGGCCGCTCGCTGACCAACCTGGTGATGATGGGCATGGGCGAGCCATTGCAGAACTACGCCGAAACGCTGACATTCATCCAGGCCATCAACGATCCCGACCGCCACGCCTTCGGCGCCCGCCGCATCACCATTTCCACCTCAGGCATCGTCCCCGGCATCGAGAAACTCGCCGAAGAACCGCTGCAGGTCAATCTGGCCGTCTCGCTCCATGCTCCCAGCAACGAGCTTCGCGACACCCTCGTCCCGATCAACACGCGCTGGCCCGTCGAAACCCTGATCGCCGCGATCGACGCCTACATCAGGAAAACCGGCCGCCGCGTCTCCATCGAATACGCCCTGATGAAAGGTATCAACAGCGACGACGCCATCGCCCACGAGCTGGCCGCGCTGTTGAAGAAGCGCCACTGCCACGTCAACATCATCCCCTTCAACCCGGTCGACCTCCTCCCCTTCGAGCGCCCCGAACCCGCCGACATCGACCGCTTCGCCCAAATCCTCACCGACGCCGGCATCCCGGCCACCGTCCGCTACTCCCGCGGTCTCGAAATCGCCGCCGCCTGCGGCCAGCTCCGCGCCCGGCACACGGGAGTCCTATAGCCATCTGGATAAGCATCTCCGCCATGCCGCCGCATGAAGCATCTCGCTCGGCAGAAGTTACGTCGGTCAACATGTCAAATCCTCCCAGCAAATGGCAAATCGCGCGGTCGGGGTTAAAGCCGCTGTGGAGGCGGCAACGATTCCAGACCTTAGGCTTATTGGGCGGGTTGTTTGAGCGTCTGTCAGAAGCGCGACCCAGGATGATGATCGCGGAAGTGAATGTGTCTTGTGGAGTCTATCCACCGATAATACCAGGTGTCATAATGGGTTGGTCTCTGCCTTTTTTGGCTACGGCCCTCGTGGTCCGGACCGCGGAGAGAACGAGGAGAGGTTCGAATGCGCACTTCGACCGTCACCCGCCGCGGTATCCTGCAAGGATCTGCCGCCGCCGCACTTTTCACGACAATACCCGCCGCAGCCCAGGATGACCGCCCGGAGTCAGGTACTCCGGTCACTGGAGCAGGTCCAAGGGCTCGCGCTCTCGGGGTGCCATTTCTCGGGGGCGATACCGGCCTAAATAACGCGATCACCGACGTGCCGGGAGTTGGAGTCGGCCACCTCACGCTCATCGAAGGCGATGGTCCTCTCAACGTCGGGTCGGGACCAGTGCGCGCGGGGGTGACCGCCGTCGTACCAAGGCTGACCGATCCGCTTTCACCCGTGTTCGCTGCCCGCCATACGCTCAATGGCAACGGCGAAATGACCGGTAGTCTCTGGATCGACGAGATGGGGATGTTCTTCGGACCGGTCATGCTCACCGGCACTTACAGTGTCGGTACAGTGAAGGAAGCCATTCAGGACTTCGCCTTTGCTCAATTTCGAACCGAGTTCGGCGTAGCGGTCGTCTCGGAAACCTACGACGGGCTTCTGAACGACGCTCACGGCCATCACGTCACGGCTGACCACGCTGTCCAGGCATATGCATCCGCCTCGGACGGACCCGTGGCCGAGGGTAACGTCGGTGGTGGCACTCCGATGACCTGCTTCGACTTCAAGGGCGGCATTGGCACCGCCTCCCGCGTCATCCCGTTCCCGGACGGCGTGTCCTACACGGTCGGCGTGCTCGTGCAAGCAAATCACGGTATTCGGGAAGCGCTGACGATCGCCGGCGTGCCAGTCGGTCAGGAAATCGCAGACCTGCTTCCAGAAGTCAGCGAAAGTGCCCGCGGTACCTTCAAAACCAGCTCGATTATCGTGGTCATCGCCACCGACGCACCGTACCTGCCGCACCAGCTTCGTCGACTGGCCCAGCGGGCAGGATTGGGAATCGGCATTGGCGGCGGCCGAGGCGAGGATCCTTCGGGTGATCTCTTCCTCGCTTTCTCCACTACCCCGCTGGGAGACCTGGAGGAACCATTTCCGATGCCCTTAACTATGTTGCCCAACTTCACAACGTCACCATTCTTCCATCAGGTCGCCGCGGCAACTGAGGAGGCGATCGTCAACGCGATGGTGGCGGCTGAGACCATGACAGGAAGAGACGGCAACACCGTCCACGCGCTGCCCCACGACCGCCTGCAGGAAGTTCTTCAGAAGTACAACCGGCTTGTTGAGTGACCGGGAAGGCATGCCCCGGCCCCGGAAAACGTGCACAGTCCAGTATCGATGATCTGCCCTGACAGAACGAGGATGTCTTGGCGCTCGTTCTGAACCAGCCGAAATCGACCGCTTCGCCAAAACCCTCACCGACGCCGGCATCCCGGCCACCGTCCGCTACTCCCGCGGCCTCGAAATCGCCGCCGCCTGCGGCCAGTTGCGCGCCCGCCACCAGGCCCTGCCAACACAGTAGCCGCGCACGGCCTGCGCCCATCGTCATTCCGAGCTTGTCGAGGAATCTCCTGCCGCAGCGGCCGTTTCACCGAAGAGGCTGTCAGTTTTCCCCCAATTTTCGCTCCGGACAAGTACAGGATCGTCCCAAATGGAAGATTTCACCGATCACTGCTCAATTCCACTGCTTGGTCCCGACTATCCGCACTGTAATCAGACTCCCCATCTCCGATTCCCTTCCGTGCTCGCGAATACGCCCAGCTCGGTATTTGAGGTGCAGAAGCATTGAGCTCATCTCGCTCAGCGCACAGTTCAGCTAATCGAGCACGCAGTGACGAACTGGCCATCGTTGGCCCGTCAATCTCCACAACTAGCCGGCATCTGTTCTTTAGCGAATTGAATCGATTGCCGAAAGTATAGTGATTTGCCGCTCGCTCAGAAGGATTGAGAAATGTAGAAATGCCTGTAATCGCAGCGACAATGATTGCCAATACACCTGCTACTGTATTGTGGTGGTTGAACTGGGAAAGCGCCGATACGCCAGCAATTGCAGACAAGACCGCAGCCGGAACGCCGAGGATGTAGTTTGCCTGCCCCCATCGCATCGACGCATTAAAGTGGCCTTTTGCAGAAAACGTTGCGTCTTCTCGAACTCGATCCAGTTCGATTTCCATGTTCTTTGCTGACGCACTTTGAATTGCAGTTATTTCATCCATATGCGGGGAAGTACTGTCCAAAGAGCTGCCTCCACACGCCAATCGAGTCGGCCAACCGATATTGAGAAGCAAAGTACTCTGCTTGCGCGGCCTGTTGATAGGCCTCCTCAAATCGCTTGATCGCTTCCTGAAGCTTTGTGTCTCCAGCGAGTCCTCTGACATCGCTGCCCAAACCAGTTGGGTCTGGTATCAAGAACTTGACTTGTTCGCGCCCCTTGTCAAATACGTATCGACAACCACTCGGGAAGTCTGAAATCACAACTCCGCTCAGAACGCGTGCTGTAAGCAACTCCAGATAGAAAGAGCGTATGGAGTTTCCATTTGTTCGATTCCAAGCCTTGACCATCTTGATGAGGGGCACCAGATTCCCGTCATGTCCATCATTTAATTCTGACATGTATTGAACGTGTGCCTTCGGATCGGTTGATATCCACTTTTTCTCTATTGTGCTGGGGATCAAGTATCCACCGCCCTGGCGGTTGAACCCAGGGACCACGTCCACTACGAAATCGCTGAAGGTTACTGTAACGGCTTGGCCATTGCGGCTAATCCGAGGAGTGGTTGGATAGGTTTCTAGGAGTACAGCCCGAACCCTGTCAAGCAACTCAGCGAAACCCCCTGCCTTGTAATAATTTGGATCGAGAACTACGAAAACATCGATATCGGCCTCACTTAGCGGTGCAATCATTGTGTGACGTGCATATGATCCGGTCAAAAATGAATCGATCACGGTCAATTTTCGCGCAAGTGCCTCACGGACATGTTGCTGACGAGCCGAGACAGTAGATCCCTGAAGACCTGTGACCTCCAGATTCGATTTCAAGCTTTCGAAAGAACTAGCAATCGATATAGCCATAAAGTCTCTTCCCTATGCTACGCCCATTAATACGTTCAGCTGACTTTCAAAGAGGCCTTGCAATTCAAATCGACTTGTTGTTTGTTCATCTTGAACTTGCCGAATCTTCTTCTCCAGCGCCGCAAACTCACTCTGTTTGCCGATTGGCGGGAGGAGGATGTGAGAGCGTTTTATCTTCTCAAGTGTGAGTCGCCGAATAGCTGAACCTGCCATTTGCGCCATCATCATTAACTTAACCGATTCGTCGTTCAGCCAGGCATTCAAGTATTCGGAATCACATACATTTCGATCGGGCCGCAATAGCGCGAGACTTGAGAGCATGCTGAACTCGAACCCGTACCTATTCACTGCTGCTTGCCCGGTAGTTGCTCCATCCTTTATGTAGAGAACGTCGCCAAGCCGCGGATCGCAACGAGCAAAAATTTCGCGGTGATGTTCGTCAGAGATGTAGCTTGGGTCGCGCTCGAAGTCCAGTCCGTATTTATTCAGATGCTTGGCTGTGACATATGGAGTTCCATGCGCAACTGTCGGCGGTGAAAAGTGCGTCCCATCGGTGATTTTCGTGCAAGCTTCTGCCAAAGTCGCCGTCCGCCACCCCTCATCATTCCGCACTGGATCCCCGAACATCTCATGGAACAGCGCCGGCACCAGCTCCGCCATCCGCCGGTTCGCCTCCGTCCGCATCGTTCGCAGCGCGTCCGCATCGTCCCGTAGCGCGTCAGCGTCCTCCAGCAACTTCACGATCCGCCTCTGCTCTGCCGTCGGTCAAATCCCAGCCGCTGGCCGCCAGCGCCTGGTCGATCTTTACCCGTGCAAACGCCTCGTTTGTCACCACCAAAGGTCTCTACCCCGTATGTTTTCTCCCCATTCAGCATTCTACACAACGAGATCTGCTCGAATCGTGTGTCCAAAAACGGGTGGCTCGCCAAATAGAGTTGCATGCCATCAAAATTGGTCGTACGTACACTGTTGACACGGTGAGAACATCTGTTCTATCATTCAGCCAAGCGGCACAGCGAGTAGGACTGCGGGCCTGGGCAGCGGTAGATCGTACTCGTGCTGGCTCCACGTTATCCTCGCCCAGCGCCCTCCAGGATCCCTTAATATCCCGAACGAAGCACTCAGCATTCGGCACTCAGCAGTCAGCCCAAAACTGACTGCCGGCGGCTGACTGCCGACTGCTCGTAAAGGTGGTCGATCCCGCTGCGTCGCATCCCCAGAAGGGACTTGAAGATCACTCCTGATCGCGATCCGCCCTGACCCGCCGAGCGGTAGCTACGCCCTCGATCGGACACCAGACAGGTCATCTCCTCCGACCACCGATCACGACCTGCGCTCGACGATCTGCGTCGAACGTTCTACGCCGTCAGATCGTGCGCCATCTCCTCGAACATCGCCAGGTAGCGGTCGGCGTCCTCCGGCGTGTGCTGCACCGACAACGTCCACTCTTCTTCCCGGCCCGGCGTCATGAACACGCCCCGGTTCATCGCGTACAGCCAGGCAAGATTCGTCAGGTCGGCTCGTTGATTGGCCATGAACGATTCGTAATCGACGATTTTCTCCTCAGAAAACGTCACGCACCCCTTCGAGCTGATGCCCACCGTATATCCCGGCAATCCATACTGCTTCAGCACCTCGCTGCAGCCCGATTGCAGCTGGTGGTCGAGCATGTCCAGATGGGCGTACGCGTCGGGAGTGAGCACATGTTCCAGACTCGCTCGCGCCGCCGCCATCGTCAGCGGGTTTCCGTTGTAGGTGCCGACCTGGTACACCGTTCCGGAAAGCACCGGCTCCATCGCTTCTTCCGTGCCGCCAATCGCCCCCGCTGGCAGACCGCCGCCCAGCGCCTTGGCCATCGTCACCATGTCCGGTTTCACGCCGAACTTCTCGGTCGCGCCGCCAGCGGCGACGCACAGGCCGGTCTTCACCTCGTCGAAAATCAGCAGGATGCCGTGCTTTCTCGTGATCTCACGCACCGCTTCGAGATATCCCGGCAATGGCAACACCACACCGAGGTTCATCATCGCCGGTTCCATGATCACGCAGGCCGGCAGGCGCCCCTCCTCGGCCAGACGCTCGATCCGCCGCTCCATCGCCCCAGCGTCGTTGAACGGCACCGCGATCGTCATGTCGCTCGAGGCCTTCGGAATGCCCGCGCCATACGGCAGCGAGGCGAGATTATCCCGGTCGCCGATCTCGTCATACGGCACGGAGATCGACACCATCACATAATCATGGTGACCGTGATACGACCCAAAGATCTTCATGATCGTGTCGCGGCCGGTGGCGCCCCTGGCGATGCGAATGGCATCCATCGTCGCTTCCGATCCGGAATTGACATACCGCCACAATGGCAACCCAAACCGCCGGGCCAGTTCCTCGCTCACCGCGATATCGTCCTCGACCGGGGCCGCGAAGTGCGTACCCATCGCCACCCGCTTTTGCACCGCCTCGACGATGGCCGGGTGCGCGTGCCCCTGTACCATCGATCCAAACCCGTTGTGGAAGTCGGTCATTTCGTTTCCGTCGACGTCCCACACCCGGGAACCCTCTCCTCTATCGAGGTAGATCGGCCACGGATCGCGCAACTGATAGGAGGACGCCACGCCATTCGCCATGCTTTTTCGCGCGCGCTCGAACATCTCGCCCGATCTTGGCGTTCTCTCGTTCAGTTTCTTCTCTTCGATCTCCGTCAGTTCGGCAACTTTACGCTCGTCGATGACTGCAGTCCCTGCAGAAGCCATGCTCGCTCCTTCAAATCTTGCGGTTTCCGCCAATCTCGGAAGTATCTCATGCTTCATGCAATAATCGGCGGGGAGGTGTAAAGTAACCTCAGAACGACCGTACGAACGCGAGTGAAACATGGCTCGATGGTTTCGTGTGCAATCGATCGGCACCGTTCGCCGCCCGCACGACCCCGGTGGAGACTCCGGGGGGTTCTTCGACCCTGCGATTCCCGCTAAGATCGAAGTCGACGCCCGCTGGGAGGACGGCCTGAGAGGCATCGAGGAATACAGCCACCTCGTTATCCTCTTCTACCTCGATCGCGCCACGCGCCGGCGCGCATCGGGCCACCCCCGAACCGCGGAGGGTCACGCCGATCTGCCCCTCGTCGGCTTTTTCGGCATGCGAACACCCAAACGACCCAACCCAATTGGTCTGGCCTGCCCCCGTCTGCTGGCGCGCGAAGGACGGATGCTCTCTGTGCAGGGATTCGATGCATGGGACGGCACCCCGGTGCTGGACATCAAAGGGTATTCCCCCAGAGACGAGCTTCGGCCAGATGCCACCGTGCCAGACTGGCTAACGTCGCTGTGGGAACGTCATGATGCCGAGCGAGTGGTCGCCTTTCGGCCCTGGGAATCCGCTTCGACGTCGTCATGAGAAACGAGTTGTCACGTAATTGACACAGGAGACACACCCTCTGTACATCACCGCAACGCCCGGAGCCGTTCAATAGACCCGATGGGAAGTGGATAAGGCCGAATGACCGAAAGGAGAGAGACGATCAGCAGGGGAGATTGGACTCGTTCTTTTCGCCACATTGGCATCAGGGGAGTGAGGAAATACCATGCCACCACTCAGTGATCTGTTCAAACCCAAATACATCGCCGTCATGGTTCTCAGCCTTGTCGGCTTTCTGTTGATGTACATCGCCACCGGCGGAAGCATCGATCTCGTCGTCTGGGATCATGAGTTCGATGTAACTGGCGCCCAGCAATTGCTCGCCTTCGTCGTCGGCTTGGTACTGATGGCTGGCGCCGCGATCTTCCTCTACCGGGATCTGCAGACCGATCCGACTGGAGACGTCACGTTCGGAGAATCCGACTTCGTGCACTTTCTCTTCTTCAGTTCCAGCTCCGCCATCATCTGGCTCGGCATCCGCCTCTATCTGGGATTCGAGTGGCTGTCCGCGGGTTGGCACAAGCTCGACGACTCGGCGTGGCGCAATGGCGATGCGTTGCAGGGCTACTGGGCTGGGGCTGTTCGTGTTCCCACACCTGAGGAGGCCGAAGCAGGCGCCCGTGCCCGCATTTCGTACGACGGATGGCGGGAATTTCTCCAGTACATGCTGGACAACGAG
>JBFWRO010000014.1:0-14121 GCA_050248865.1 Thermomicrobiales bacterium
ATCCGGTAACTTTGGCCAATCCGGCAGAATCGACGATGATCGATTCAGGAGCAAGGGAGCCGTGGATAATACCCCGCTGATGGGCATATGCGAGCCCCTGGGCAAGCTGTTCGATCAAAATCGCCACATCGTCCACATCGAACGGGGCTTCATTCGAAATAATTCTTCTCAAGGAGTCTCCGGCAAAATATTCGCACACGACATAGGGCCATTCATGGTCCTCTCCAATGTCGAGGATGGCCAGAATATTCCGATGGTGCAATGCGGAGGCAACTTGCCGCCGGTAGACGAAATCCTCGACCTCCTGGCCAGCGTTGACCGGGAGCTCAACGGTCACCGACCGCTGCAGCAGCGCGTCAAATGCCAGGAACGTTTCGCTCTCTGACGTGGCGCGAATCCGCTTGTCGAGTCGATAGCGTCTGTTCAGGACTGTGTTTGGTCTCAGAACCGATACTCCAGGGTGGTCAAATCATCTTGCATCTCGAGAGCTTTCTTCTTCAACGCATAACTATTGCGCAGTGTTCCGCCGCATGTCGAGTGGACCGGGGCCGACAATCGTCCGGGCCAGATGAATCGCGCAGGCACCGAACTGATCATCCCGCGATATCGAGCGAATCAGGTCGTATGCGACATCCGAACGATCAAAAGCGACATAGTGAGCCGGGCCGGCGCCGGAAAGGCGGACTTTCTCACGTGTGCGATGTGCCAACGTGCTCCCGATCGAAGCAATCTCCGGATAAAGTTCGTAGAGCGGCCGCTCGAATGCGTTGTCGGCGCATGCTGGAACTGAGTCCTGGATAGCGGGAGAACCGCCGGGTTGGAAGTCGGACTCTCGCAGCGCGCGAAACAATCGGGCCGTTTTGTCTTCCAGGGTGAGCGACGGGACGACCAGTACCAACCAGAGCGCGGGCAGGCGGGGTAACGGGTCGATACGCTCGCCCCGTCCGGAAACGCGGGCCGGACCACCCCGCAGGAAGAAGGGAACATCGCTGCCGGTCGCTAACGCGGCGGCGGCGACCCGCTCGTCTGACAGATCGATAGACCAGTGACGGCAAAGTAATCTGAGTACCGCCGCCGCATTGCTGCTGCCGCCGCCAAGACCTGACGCAAATGGTATGCGCTTAGTGAGCATAAAGTCGACATCGAGCGGCGCCTCGATCCGTTCGGCGAGCTCCCGTGCGGCGACGCTCATCAGATTTGATTCCGGATCGAGGCGCGAGTCGTCCGAGCGAACCTCGCCACGGCCAGGAGCTATCATCGAAATCCTGTCAAAAAGCGAGATAGCCTGCATTGTCGAGCGAATATCGTGGTAACCATCGGCGCGTTTGCCAAGCACGGCCAGACCGAAGTTCACCTTTGCCGGGGAAAGTGCTCTGCCTATAACCTCGGGTTCTGTCATCGGTGCCGCCAGTTCTCGAAGAGCGTCAGCCACTCGTGGATCTCCAGTGTCTCCGCCCGCCGCTGAGGCTCGATTCCAGATTCCAGTAACAGAGCGGTGACGTCGGTCTTGGGCACCCTGAGTCCCGCGGCCAGGGTATTCGCCAGCTGCTTGCGCTTCTGATGAAATCCCGCGTGCACGATCTCGAAAAAGGCCTGGCGGTCGCTGAGCGGAAGAAGCGGCGTGATGTGAGGCTCGATGACAAGAACCGCGGAATCGACCTTTGGACGCGGTTTGAACGCCTCAGGGGGCACGTGGAGCGCGATTTCCGCTCTGCCATACATCTGCACGGCAACACCCAATATCGACATGTCAGGCGGAGCAGCCGCCATACGCTCGGCAACTTCCTTTTGCAGCATGACGACCATACGCGATGGGGGGCGGTCCATCTCGAGAAAGCGTCGGACGATTGCGGCGCCTGTCGAGTAGGGCAGGTTGGCGGCAAAGAGATACGATGCTGATCCAGGCAGGAATGTCGCCGGATCGATCGTCAAAGCATCTCCGGAGATCACCTGCAGGTTTGCGTGCGCCGATGTCTGCCGGAGATGTTCCGCCAGCCTGTCGTCCAATTCGATTGCCACGACGTTTCCGGCACGCTTCGCCAGCGCCTCGGTCAGAGCACCCAGGCCTGGTCCCACTTCGACAACGATATCCCTCGGCGTGGCCTTGACGAGATCGGCGATTTGCTCGACAACGGCTCTGGACGTCAGAAAGTTCTGTCCCTTGCCCCTGGTCGGTCTGATGTCGAGTGAACGCAGCGACGAGGATACCTGGCGTGCAGTGAGATCCACATGGTGCTCATCGGATTCACTCATCAGGCAATGACAGCGAACGCCGATGGCTTGACGGAGAACTCGACCGGGGCCAATCCCATGATCTCGCCGTCCGCCTGGACGAGTGCTCGCTCTGGCGAGGTAATTCGCGCTCGCGTAATCGTCAGATGCGTGAACTTTGGATGCCCGGTGTGCTTGCCGCGGTAGACATCCGGAATGTTTCGAAGGAGCTCGACCATGCCAAGATCTCCAATGACCGCCAGATCGAGTTTTCCGTCGGTGATGTCGGCCATTGGTGTGATGTTGAAGCCGCCTCCGAAGAACTGCGCGTTAGCCACAGTCACGAAGACCGCCCGAGTTTCGATGAAATCTTCATCCGTCTCGATGGTAACCTCGATATTTCGGTAGTTGATCAGGCTGATTGCCGTTGCAGCAAGATAGGACATTTTTGGGCCGGGCAGTTTCGTGCGGGCAGCGCGCTCGGCAACCGTCGCATCGAATCCGAGCCCGGCCACATTGAGAAAGTGACGGGATTCTCCTGACTCGCACGTGACGACGCCCACATCAATGATTCTGGGCCCTCGCGTTGCCGCGAAAGTGACCGCATCGACCAGAGACTTACTGGGTATTCCCAGCGTCCGAGGGAGGTCACATCCTGTTCCGGCCGCAACCACGCCCAGGGGGATGGGTCTGGAGGCCTCGAGCAATCCGTTGGCGACTTCGTTGAAGGTTCCATCTCCCCCCACGGCGATCACTCGCTCTGCGCCGGCCTCCACGAAATCGCGGGCCATCCGCCAAGCATCCATCGGTCCGCTGGTCGTCGACAGGGTAAATGGCGCGCCGAATGCGCGAAGTGCATCCGTGACCCGGGGAATGGCCTTTGCAGTGCGGCCGCCAGCAGCGTGAGGATTGACGATGACGCCGATGTCGCCAGCTTGCATCTCTTCCTCACTTATGCTTCAGGCGACGACGTCAACGCCATCACCCTCTGAAACGTATCCGATTCTCCACAGTGGCAGTCCGTCCTCCCCGGCGTCTCGTTCGAAGGCATCCGCGTGAGTTCGGGGAACAGCGAACAACAGCCCGCCGGAGGTCTGCGGATCGAAACAGAGCGTGGCGACGACCGGATCGACCTCATCAGCGACGCGAACCCCGTGCCCGGTGAAGTAGTGTCGATTGCGCAACAGACCGCCCGGGATTTGTTCGAGCTCAACAGCTCGCCGCGCACCTTCCAGCAGCGGGAGCGAACTGGCCGACAGCGAGATTTTGACGCCACTTCGGCTGGCAACTTCATGACAATGCCCGGAGAGGCTGTATCCCGTGATGTCCGTGCAGGCATGTACAGGAAATCGACGGGCAAACGCCGCAGCTGTACGGTTCAACGTCAACATGGATTCGATCGCGGCGTCCCCGAAAGCAGGCGGCGCCTGCTGATTCTTCAATGTGGTGGTGATGACCCCGGCCCCGATTCGCTTCGTCAAAAACAAGACGTCTCCAGGTCGAGCGCCGGACTTTGTCCAGAGGCGTTCCGGGTGAACATCTCCGGTGACGCTGAGACCGTAAATCGGTTCAACCGTGGTGATCGTATGCCCGCCGGCGATGACACCACCTGCCTCCCGAACCTTGGCCGCCCCCCCTTCGAGGATGGCCGAAATGATGTCAGGAGCAAGCGACTCCGGAAAAGCGGCAATGTTGAGCGCGAAACGTACCTCGCCACCCATTGCATAGATATCGCTGATCGCATTGGCGGCAGCAATCGCCCCAAACGTCCAGGGATCGTCGACGATCGGCGTAAAGAAGTCCGTCGTCTGAACGATTGCCAGGTCCGGGGTGACACGGAAAACCGCAGCGTCGTCGCTCGTCTGCAAACCGATCAGCAAACGCAGATCGGTGTGATCGGTGAAGGCCGGCAACATGGATGCCAGTGCCTCTGGCGAAATTTTTGCGGCGCAACCCGCGCACGTCGCCAGAGAGGTCATGCGAATCGTTTCTTCAATAATCATGCTGGATGGGATGTCCTGAGTTTATCGCGCGATGATTCGACAATCATACCGAATACCCGCGATGATAGGCGGGCCGCGGGAGCGGAGGAGCTGCCGCGAATACATCAATGGTGAGCATACTGCAAGTGACCGATTTTTCCTTTCCCATCCCGGTCCAAGTCGCAGCAGGGCATCGCACCTGGCATCTGTCGCCCCTGGCGGTCTGGCAAGCGCAAGCGGCCAGAGATCTCTACGAGCCGGAGGGGTTCGCTGTCGAGAGATTCATTCACTGTACCGACGACCTCGAAGAATTGATCAGTGTAGGGAACAGGTACTACATCAGCGATGCTCGTCCGTTCGTCGCCCTGGAGATCGTGTGCGACCTTGTCGACAGTCTGGTTGTTTACGAGGATTCCGGCCAGCAATTTCCACATATTCACGGAAGGCTGCCCACTTCAGCGGTCAGTCGTGTGTTGTCCGTAATTCGGAGAAGTGATGGCAGGTTTGTGGCCATCGGTGAAGACGTGAGCCCAGCGTGACTGGGGGCCTCCATCGGTGATGTTCGAGGCACTCGCACGATTCGCGGTCCGTCATGGGCGGCTCGTTGTTTGTCTCTGGATTGCCGGATTTGTGCTGGCAATTCCGTTTCTACTGCGAGCGGACGAACCACTCAAAGTGGGCGGTTTCTCGTCACCGCAAATCGAATCGGCTCGGACAGCAACAATCGTTCAGGACAATTTGCGATCCTCGGCATCGAGCATCGTCGTGCTCTTTCAGGCGGTCGATTTACCGGCGACCGACCGACTGTATGACGCGGAGGTGCGGTACGCGTTGCAGCCACTGCAGGCATTGCCCTACGTGGATTCCATCATTTACCCAGGCGACGATCCTCAGTTAATCGCCGACGACGGGACAACCTCTTACGCGATTGTCGAACTCGATCTCCCCGCGGAGGAAGCTCAGCGCCAGGTTGCAGAGATCAGGGATGCGATACGCGTCCCCCCTGATTTGTCGGTTTCGATCGCGGGCGCTCCGGCGTTCTACGCGGATATCGAAACGATGAGTCAACGCGACCTCAGGCGGGCGGAAATGATTGCGCTGCCTATCGCGCTCGTTGCGCTCATCGTTGTCTTCAGATCGCTCGTTGCCGCGAGTGTGACGCTTGTAGCAGGAGGATTAAGCGTCGCCGGAATCCTCGTCACGCTCTTCGCAATCGCCCATATCACTGATCTCTCGATCTTCGTCCTCAATCTGGCAACCATGCTGGGACTCGGACTTGCGGTCGATTATTCCCTTTTCATTACCAGCCGATTCCGGGAGGAGCTTCGCAGGTCAGGTGGCCAAGTCGATGTTGCCGTGATCTCGACCGCCGCGACCGCAGGCAGGGCGGTCTTTTTCTCCGGATTCACCGTGCTCATCGGTCTCTCTGGATTGATGCTGTTCGATTTCATGTTTCTTCGCTCGGTTGGAATCGCTGGTGTTGTTGTCGTGGTGTTCGCCGTTGCTGCGGCGCTAACGCTGTTGCCCGCGATGCTGGGAATCGTGGGAACCAGAATCGACAGTTTGCAGTTCGCGTACCGGGGAAGATCGCAAATCACCAGTGACCCAGGTCAGTTCTGGATTCGGCTTTCAACGTGGGTCATGAGACGACCGCTTCTGGTGCTGATTCCAGCAACAGCTCTCCTTCTCACCCTCGGATTGCCTTTCCGGCACGTCGTCATTTCCTCACCCGATGCCACGATATTGCCGCCAGAATTGCCTTCACGGCAGGCATTCGACGTCATGGTCGATTCCTTCGGTCCAGGGGAAATTTCTCCTTTTGTGATCGTATTTCAGACAGACGGGGATATGTACTCGGCCGAGAATCTTGGGGAACTTGTCGATCTGACGCGCTGGCTCGATGCGGACCCTCGCATTTCCCACATTCGCGGAGTCGTGCCCACCAACCCGGACGTGAGCCGGGATCAGGCCGTGGCGCTTCTTCAGCTGCAACCACGCTTGATGGAGCTTGGGCTTGCTGACCAATCGGAACGGTTCCTCAGCGATCAGGCGGCATTGATCCTGGCGTATGGCGATGGCTACGCTATCGAAAATCAGAACAAAGATCTTTTGAGCGACATTCGCCAGTGGGCTCCAACGGGAGATGTGCAGGTGTCGGTCGGCGGGGCCACAGCGGAGATCGTCGATGTTGTGGACAAGATGTACGGCCAGGCGCCGATCGCGTTTCTGTGGGTTATTGGAGCGACCTACCTGGTCCTGCTGGTGCTGTTCCGATCGGTAATCCTGCCACTAAAAGCGATTGTGCTGAACACGATGTCAATTCTCGCTTCCTATGGTGCACTGGTTTTTGTCTTTCAGGATGGAAGGCTCGATCATGTCCTGGGCATCGAAGCGCAAGGCTATGTGGAAGCTTCGCTGCCGATCATCATGTTTTGCGTTCTCTTCGGCCTGAGTATGGATTACGAAGTCTTTCTCCTGACGCGCATACGGGAGGAGTGGGAAAGAACTGGGGACAACACCCAGGCAGTCGCGGTCGGTCTGCAGCGCAGCGGCAGGATCATCACCAGCGCAGCGCTGATCGTTGTGGTGGTGACACTATCGTTCGCATCGGCCGAGGTCGTGTTGATCAAAGCCCTGGGGGTAGGCATTGCGATTGCGGTTTTCCTCGACGCCACGGTTATCCGCGCATTGCTGGTTCCGGCGACGATGCGCCTGATGGGCACATGGAACTGGTGGATTCCATCGTGGCTGGATCACATCCTGCCATCCTCCGTGCACGAGGGTGAAGCGCCGCCTCCGGTTTTGTCACAAAGTCAATAAATCCCAGGGGTTGCAATCATTCAACTCCCAGTTCGCGCGTTTTTTGCGAAGACTCTCAAGGCTTCACGGCGACGAGGAATGGTGGTCACGGTGACTCTTCGACAAAGCGGGTACATTTTGCGGTAAACTTTTCTCGCACGGCGATGAGCAGTGTGCGTAGTACGCGCGAAACCAGGCGTTTGTCCCGAAGTGCGCGATCGGCGGAAGAGCGCACGGATCTGTTTGGGGTTGACGTTCTGTCAAAGATCCTCCGTCTGGATGAGCGCGCGCTGCGGGAGGTAGGGGTAGGCGGGTGGTTAGCGGGGTGCACATGAACGAGGACGAGTTTGTCTGGACGGGAGAACGCGTCAATCTCACTCTCAAACAGGAGGGGGATAGCTGGTTTGTCGTTTGCCGGTCGGAGAGCCCCCTTTTCGGACCAGCCGCGGTGACCTACGAAGCGCGGCATCGATTGCCAACTCATGCGGCCTGGGACGTACTCGCTCGAGTCAGCCGGGCAACAAATGATGACGAGGAAGGGGTTCGCGTCGGCAGGCAGGCCGCCCGCTGGATGCGATCGGTCATGTGGTCCGAAGACTCGATGCAGTCGATGTCGAGCTCGTGCTAGTCATCGAGCCCAATTCACGCACAACTCGCGTGAAGCGTTGACCGATGCCCGAGCTGCCGGAGGTCGAGACATGCCGCCGCATCGTCGAGTCTGAACTCGCCGGTCGAGTGTTCACTCGTATCGATGTTCGGTTGCCGAAACTACTCCGTTCTTCGGAAATGTCATCTCTCGACCCCCTTGTCGGTCAGCGAATCATCGGCGCTCGCCGCCGCGCCAAGATTCTCATGATCGACGCCAGTGGTGACTTGACCCTGATGATCCACTTCAAGCTAGCCGGGCAATTGTCCGTCCATCGCCCTGACGGACGGCGTGTCACCGCGGGGCATCCGGTGCCAAAGCCCGAGGGCATTTACCCTCACAAGGCCACACACATTGACTTCTGGTTCGACGACGGAACCGTCGCCTATTTCAGCGACATTCGTCAATTTGGCTGGTTGCGCCTGATGCCCAGGGATCAGGTCAGCCATGTCATCGATACCTTCGATCTGGGCCCGGAAGGCACAGGCGACGGGCGCATCGAGCTTGCGCAGTTGCGAAAGTCTCTCAGCCGCAGGTCGATTCCCGTGAAGACCGCGATTCTCGACCAGAGTGTCGTGGCCGGAGTCGGCAATATCTATGCCGATGAAGCGCTGTTTCAGGCGCGGATCCATCCAACGACTCCCGCGAACCAGCTCTCCGCCGTCGCGATGCGCAGGTTGTGGGAGGCCATCGACGGTGCCCTGAAGCAAGGGATCGCGCAGGGCGGAGCCACGATCATTCACCAGAAGGCCTTTCCAGTGGATGGGTTTCCCGCAGTACACGGCAGAGAAGGCGAACCGTGTCCACGATGTGGGACAGCGATCGCCAAGATGACTGTTGGCACTCGGGGAACGTACTTCTGTCCTAAATGTCAGAAACGATCAAAAAGCGCAGCGCTCAAATCCGTGACCTCACGGTCGGAAATCTGACGATTCTCCAATTGATTTGACGAAAGAAACGATCAAGCGCACGGCATTGTCGAGGTCACTCAGGCTGACCAATTCATTGGGACTGTGCATATACCGGTTGGGGATCGAGATGAGCGCTGTTGCAGTCCCGCCAGCCACGGTCACCATCGCATCGGCGTCAGTGTGGCTTTCACCTGGCGCGGCCTGGAGCTGGTATGGGATGTTCTCACGCTGAGCAATCGCTACAAAGTCGCGATATATCGGATCGTTCAGCGCGGCCCCCCTTGACACGACAGGGCCCGCTCCGATTCGCACGTCTCCATTTCTTCGTTTGTCTGCCTCGGGGTAGTCGGATGTGTGAGTGACGTCGATCACGATAGTGACGGAGGGCTTCAGTGCGTATGCGGCTGCGAATGCTCCGGCGAAATTCACCTCTTCCCGTGTTGCCGCGAGTGCAAACACATCGACGTCGCAACCAGATTGGGCAAGGGATCGCAATGCTTCGATCGCCACAAAGGCCCCGACGCGGTTGTCCAGACTTCGCGAGACGATTCGGTCATCCGATAGTTGGCGAAATCCGGCGTCGAGCACCACCGGGTCACCTACCTGAACCCGCATGAGGGCATCATTCCTGTCGGTGGCTCCGATATCGATCCACAGATCGCGAAGTTTTGGAGCGATGTCCGCTTCTTCTTTCGAGATAAGGTGCGCGGCCTTGCGCCCAATCACACCGTGGACATCCCCTCCCTGGCTCATGACGAGAACGCGCTGACCGAGGAGAACGGGAATGTCCCAGCCGCCAATTGCACCAAACCAGCAGAATCCTTCGTCATCGACGTGGGTGATCATCAATCCGATTTCGTCCACATGTCCCTCGATGACCACCACCGGCTTTCCGGGGTTTGGAAGTCGCGCATAGGAATTCCCGAGAACGTCACGCGACATCTCACCCGCAAATCCCTCGGCATACGCCCTCCATCGCGAGGCCGGTCGTACTTCGAAGCCCGACGGCCCCGGACTGTCGAGCAGCTCTCTCAAGAACGTCAGTGCCTTTTCGTCCATGTCACTCAGTCTCCACATTAGCTCTGTCGCGCAACTGTTCCAATCCACGTTTGATATGCCGCGTGCACCTTGTCCGCATCGATTCCTGTTGAAATGCCTTGTCCATCGAAGAACTTGACGAGCGACTCCGTCGCCACGTTGCCCGGCGCTCCTGGAGAGAATGGGCAGCCGCCGATTCCGCCAGCCGATCCGTCGAACACCCGAATACCCGACTCGTAACCCGCAGCAACATTGTCCAGTGCAAGGCCTCTTGTGTCGTGCAGATGTAGCGCCAGCGACGCAACCGGAACGACTGCCGACGCCTGTTCGACCAGCGTGCGCACGCGATCTGGTTCGGCTTGTCCCGTGGTGTCGGCAAGAACGAGCTCATCGCATCCCAGCTGGCGCAATCGATCCAGTACGGGGAGAACCTGCTCCGGCGAGACATTCCCGGAATAGGGGCAATGGAACGCGACGGAAAGATATCCCCGCACCCACATGCCGTGTTGACGCGCGCGCAACATCACATCGGCAAACCGGCCGAAGGTCTGGTCGATCGATGCATTCAGATTTGCGCGGCTGAATGATTCGGTCGCTGCGGCAAAGATCCCGATCGAGTCGACTGACGCTGAAATCGCGCCTTCCAGCCCCTTGACATTCGGTACCAGGGCCATATACCGAACCCCGGGTCGGCGATGCAATCCAGTCATAACGGCCTCTGCGTCCGCCATCTTTGGCACCGCCCTGGGATTGACAAAAGCGACTGTCTCGATGCAGGTCAGTCCTGTTTCAGCAAGTGCCTCGATAAAGCCGACCTTCGTCTCCACGGAAAAATCGCGAGCATGATTCTGAAGCCCGTCCCGAGGACCAACCTCGACGATCGTCACGTGTTCGCGTGGGCTGAGGCGGTCAGCTTTCATCGGCGCTTCCCGACGAATTCCAGTGATAGTCATCCCTTGCATCGTCAGAGGAAATGATTCCCGTCCGGAGGTCTCGCTCGACGTCCACGGCTGCCCGTTTCTGAACGGGCCCAAAACCACCTCCGCCTGGAAGCTCGAGCGTAATCAGTGTTTCCGGAGCGAGTTCGAGGCTGCCCTTGCCCTGTATGACCTCTCCAGTCGACAGCAAAATGCGTCCTGGAGCACCATGTCCACCGCCAGCAAGTCCCTGCGCAGGATGATGGAGGCGGTCGAACAGGCCGGAGAATGTGTACGGTCGCTTCGTCCTCACTCCGAGCACGAGCCGCTGGCCGCAGCCTCCCCGGAACTGGCCGGCCCCTCCGGAGCCCACGCGGATTTCTCGGGCATGAACGACAACCGGTGAAAGTTGCTCGATGACCTCCGCAGGTACGCCGGAAATGCCACTGGGGAAGGCGGTTGCGTGAAGACCATCCTTGGTCGCTCGCGCTCCCGTGCCGCCACAGGAGAACCACACGTACGAGAACGGATCATCGCCTGGACCATGGCCCATGAACTGCAGATTCCAGATATTCGCCGCTCCTTCGGCCATGATCCGGGCCGGAATGACGTCAGCCAGCGCGCCGAAAATCGCTCCCGGAAGGAAATGCCCGAGGATATGGCGCGCGCCGACGGCAGCGGGAGGCAAGGCGTTGAGAATCGACCGTTCGGGAGCCTTCACCCGAACTGGCCGAAAACTGCCCTCGTTATTGGGAACATCAGGGGCCAGGGCGCACTTGAGCGCATAGGTCGAGTAGGCGTGGGTGTAGTTGAGAACGACATTGATGCCGCGCTTGCTCTCGGGTGAGCTGCCCGCCCAGTCGACGTCGATTTCATCGCCACCTTTTGTGAGCGTCACATTGAGGTGAACGGGCTCCTCGTATCCGTCGGACCAGACCTCGTTGGTATAAACCCCGTCGGGGAGAGTCGCGATGGCCTGTCGCATCGCTTTCTCGCTTCGCCCGATGATCTCATCAGCCAGGGGTTCGAGTGAGGTGAGCCCAAACTCGTTCAGGAATTCGACCAGCCTGCTGGCGCCAACATCATTTCCCGCCGCCTGAGCGTGAATATCTCCAAGCACCGGCTCCGGAGTTCGGACATTCGCAGCGAGGATTTTCAGAAGTTCGGTATTGGGTCGCCCGGCGTCGTAGAGCTTCGTGATCGGGACAAAGAGTCCTTCCTCGTAGATCGAGTGAGCGTCCGTCGAGAGACCTATCCCGCCAATGTCGAGCACATGACATGTATTGCCAAAGAAGCCAACCAGCTGCTCCTGCAGAAAGACGGGCGTGATCACCGTGAAATCGTGAAGGTGACCAGATGTCTTCTGCGGGTCGTTGGTTACCAGCACATCGCCGGACCGAAGGCTTTCTGCGGGATACACCGCGAGAAAGTGATGAATGCACGTGGCCATGGCGTTGATGTGACCGGGAGTGCCGGTGACGGCCTGGGCAATCATGTTTCCGCGAGCGTCGAACACCCCGGCCGAGAGATCGCCGGCCTCCCGCACGATCGACGTGAAGCTGGTCCGCATCAGGGCCGCGGCCTGCTCATTGACCACTGAGATCAAGCGATTCCACATGACTTCGAGTCTGACGGGATCGATCTCCTGTCTGGCGCGCATATTCGTTCCGTCTCCTAAGCCACCTGATGTCCCATGAAGTCGTGGACGCTGCATAAAGCGTTGCAGAAAGAGACCGGAGCACGATTGCTCCGGTCTCCTCCCGCACAGATCGAAGTGCTCTTGAATGCTAGATGCACTCGATTTCCTCAGCGGCCTCGGGTGTACCGTCGAGCGCGCTGGGGCTAGCCTCTGGACTCGCCATCGGACTCGCGATCGGCGAAGCCTCCGGCGTGCCGATGCCAGGCGAAGCTTCTGGCGCCGGTATGCACGTAGGCAATGATGTCGCCGATGGTTCTGGAGTATCTGTCGGCTCGGCGGTCGCGGTCGGTTCCTCGGTGGCCGTAGGCTCCGGTGTTGCCGTCGGTACCTCGGTCGCCGTGGGCTCCGGGGTCGCCGTCGGTTCTGGCGTCGCCGTGGGCTCTGGGGTCGCCGTCGGTTCTGGCGTCGCCGTGGGCTCTGGGGTCGCCGTCGGTTCTGGCGTCGCCGTGGGCTCTGGGGTCGCTGTCGGTTCCTCGGTAGCCGTCGGTTCTGGCGTCGCTGTCGGTTCCTCCGTGGCCGTCGGTTCCGGCGTCGCTGTCGGTTCCTCCGTGGCCGTGGGCTCCGGCGTCGCTGTTGGTTCCTCTGTGGCCGTCGGTTCCTGCGTCGCTGTCGGTTCCTCGGTAGCCGTCGGTTCTGGCGTCGCTGTCGGTTCCTCTGTGGCCGTCGGTTCCGGCGTCGCTGTTGGCTCTGGCGTCGCTGTCGGTTCTGGCGTCGCCGTCGGTTCCTCCGTGGCTGTTGGCTCTGGCGTCGCTGTCGGTTCCTCAGTAGCGGCCGGTTCATCCGCCACCGCCATCACTGCCGGGGAGGCTTCGGCAGCGACTGGTGTACCTGCCTCGGACCCGGGTGTGGCCTCTTCGGCTATTGCCGCCGGGCTGGCCAGCTCGAAGTCTGGAGAAGCCTGAGCTTCAGGTGTAGCTTCATCGGCTAGAGCCTCAGGTGAGGCAGCCTCAACTCCTGCCGCAGGGCTCGCCAGATCGAAATCTGGGGAAGCCTGAACTTCAGGTGTCGCTTCATCGGCTAGAGCCTCAGGCGAGGCAGCCTCGACACTAGCCACCGGACTCGCCAATTCGAAATCTGGTGATGCAGCAGCTTCAGGGGTTGCTTCATCGGCCAGGGCCTCAGGTGTGGCAGCCTCGACACCTGCCGCAGGGCTGGCCAGATCGAAATCTGGCGACGCTTCAGCTTCAGGAGTTGCTTCTTCCATCGATATCGGTGTCGCCGATTCAATCGATGGAGTCCCTGCCATCGAGACGGGGGATGCTTCGTCAGCCGGAGCAACTGCATCGCGCGGCGTGGCCTCATCCGCGACGGGCGACGCTACGTCCGTCGCAGGTGATGCCACTCCCACGATTGGCGACGCTTCCGCTGCCGTCACTGGGGACGCTTGCTCTGCCGATGCGGTTGCCTCCAAAGCAGCAACCGGAGTTGCCCCTGCCACTTCTGGCGTTCCGGCTTCCTCAGCTACACCAGCGGGGCTTGCCGCGGCTTCCGGTGACCCGATGTCGGCAGCAGGCGAGCCAGTGACCTCTGGAAGTGTTTCGGGCGAAGCCTCTGTCGTCCCACCTGGACTGGACTGAATGCTGACCGCAGGCGTCGGGGTCGGTCTTTCGTCGTCGTCGTCTCTGCCACAAGCGGCCAGGACGAGCACAGAGAGCAGTGCCGTGAGCATCAGGAGGCTCATTCGCTGGAATGGACGTCGAGATGCCATAACTGCTCCCTTCGGCTCGTGATGCATCAAACGATCGGTCGGAAGACGCGTCAGAACGGTGTGCGGCATTGCCGCCGCTTCATGGCTATTGCCAAATCGTACCCAAGTAGCGGACTCTCCGCAACCACGCCTCGATGTGAAACGGCATTGTGCGTTGTTGGCGATGCTCAATGGCCGCTTCCGGCTCATGATTCCCCAGGCAAAGTGATG
>JBFWRO010000015.1:0-13971 GCA_050248865.1 Thermomicrobiales bacterium
TGATCCTGATGATGACAGGGTGGTCTCCCCTTTTGGCTCCGGCGACCCTCCTCCTCGTGACGGCAGCGGTTTTCGCGTTCGGGGGACTGGCCAGCGTGAGTTTCCTGCTTGTCACCGGGAAAGAAAATCGATTCGATACCGTCGCGGAAGCGCAGGGATCGATGGTGCTTGGCGGCGTCATCGGCGTGGTCGTCATCGCGTTGCTGGCGCTTGGCAGATTCGCCTTCGAGGGCTGGACGAACGTGCCGCCCCTGACCTGATTTACCCTGTTACTGTGATAAACTCCGGGACGTTTTGAAAGCTGCGGCAACCTCCGCCCCGGCTGCTCGTCTTCCACGAACGGTCCCCACCTCTCATGCGAATTATCAGAGATACCCAATACGTCCGCGAGCGCCAGAAGCGAGCCAAATATTCAGCAGTCTTGGGATTCCTGGCGCTGCTCGGGACGTTCCCGGTCGCGTTTCTCATGCAGGGAAACTCCGCGATCGTCGCCGCCACCTACATCATGTTGCTGGGCGGTTTTGTGCTCTTCAACAGGGGGATGCGGGGGATCAGCACCTGGAGCAACAATGCTCGCCATACCCGCGAGGACATTGCGCTCGACAGCCATCTGAATGACCTGTCGGAGCGTCACACCCTCGTGCATTATGCGCAGACCGACCACGGTGTGGTCGACCATTTGCTGGTTGGACCCGGTGGGGTGGTCGTGATTTCGACGAGCGACTTTCCCGGTGAAGTTAGAATGAAGGGCGACCACTGGCAGAAGGGTGGTCCCATGCTTTCGCGCATGTTTTCCTTCAGCGGACCGCAACTGGGTAACCCGTCCCGTGATGCCGATCGCGATTTTGCAATTGTCGAGAAGTCGCTCGAGGCGGCCGGGCACGACATCGACATTTACACCGCAATCGTCTTTACGGCCAGCACCGCAGACCTCGAAGTCGAGGGTTCCAGCCATCCGGTGATGCCCGTCGACGAACTGGAACAGTTTATTCGCGACATCGAGCCCGATCCGGAGTTCACGACCGCGGATCGCGAAGCAGTACTCTCGGTCTTCGGTAAATCGGGCACAGTCGAGTCTCCGGTGAAGACGAGTACGCGTCGCCCAGTCAAGGTGAAGAAACGAGCTGCATGATGTCGGCCCACGCCTGGCCAGTCTGTGGTCACACGCGTGCTATTTCGCTCCTTTCTGGCGAGATACGCGACCGCAGCGTCAGGCACGCATACGTAATCACAGGCCAGAACTCCGTAGGCAAGCGAACGCTCGCCTCCTGCTTTGCCTCATCGCTTGTCTGCCCGGGCGCTGCCGATGCTGGCATAGCCTGCGGCGAGTGCGACGATTGCCGACGTGCTGACAGAGGAATCCACCCAGATATTCAGCACTTCTCCCTTGAGTCTCAAGGTCTGCAGGCGAAGGAACGGACGTCGTCAGACCACTTGACCATTGACACCGTGCGAGAGGTTGCTTCCGTCTCAGCGTATCGAGCATATTCCTCCAACTATCGGGTGATCATCCTCGATGACGCTCAATCTCTCACGCAGATCGCCCAGGAAGCGCTCCTGAAGACCCTGGAAGAACCGCCTCCACAGCTCGTGCTGGTGTTGCTGGCGGATCAGGCGGAATCCCTGCTCCCGACCATCCGCTCCCGCTGCGAGCACATCGCCCTTGCGCCAGTGCCTGTGGCAGAGATCGCCGGGTGCCTGCTCGATGCCGGGCATTCCCCTGAAACAGCGCAGCAACTAGCGGTGCTTTCCCGGGGACTGCCAGGCTGGGCGTTTCGTGCAGCGAACGAGCCAGAACTTCGAGACGAGCGAGAACAGACCCAGCATCGCGTGCATGCCTGGGTAGCCGCTGATCCGTTTGCTCGAGTCGTCAGAGCGTTCGAGCTTGCCGGCGACTTCGCAAAGTCGCGAGAGGCTGTCTTTGCCGAGCTTGACGCAGTCGCGCACTATTGGCGAGCGGTTATGATGAACGCTGCAGGGGCGTCCGCTGAGTCTGAGACATCAGTGCGCATGCCGAACGGAACGTCCGGCGTCCTTGAAAGCAGCTTGCGCGCCCTCATTGCGGTGATCGAGTGCGTGAGTGATTTGAACAGAAACGTGCGACCTCGACTCGCGCTCGAGGCGATGGTGATGCAATGGCCACCCAGTTCCCAGGGAACGGAGTAGAGTCGGTCTCCGGCTCAGGATTTCCTCCCTTTCCACGCAACATCGAAGAAATGCGGGCGGCTGCCCGCGAGCGATTCAAGGATCGTGTGCTACACGGCGGTCTTGGCGCCGGTTGCGAATGTCATGACAGCCCGCGTGATCTCCCGGATGCCGCAGGAAATGAACCCCACCCATGCGTCGTTGGAGTTCGTTTCATCGACTCAGGTCAGGTCTATTACTACGATTCCGGGTCGACCCCGCTCGAGCTGAACGATTGGATCGTCGTCGAGACCTCCCGAGGTCAGGAAGCCGCCAAAGTCGTTATCGCGCCGAGTAATATCGCCCTGAGCCAGATAAGTGGAGAGCTCAAGCCGATCGTGCGGCAGATGGATGCCAGCGATGTCGAAACGATGGAACGGATGCGCCGGGAATCTGCGACGGCCATTCGCACCTTCAATGCGCGCATTCGGCATCATGGTCTCAAAATGAAGCCGATCAGTGCCGAGTATTCGTTCGATGGCAGTTCCGTGGTGCTCAATTTCACTGCTTCGGACCGGGTGGATTTTCGGGAACTGGCAAGAGACATGGCTTCCCAGCTCAAGTGCCGGGTCGAGCTGCGCCAGGTTGGGCCCCGAGACGAAGCGCGTTTGCTCGGAGGGGTCGGTAAGTGCGGTCGCACCCTCTGTTGCGCGACGTGGCTGCCGATGTTCCCCGAGGTGAATATGGGGATGGCCAAGTCGCAGGATCTGTCGCTGAATCCCGGGAAAGTTTCCGGTGTCTGCGGTCGCCTGCTCTGCTGCCTCTCGTACGAAAATGAGCAATACCGGCAGATGAAGGCCGTGATGCCCAAGCTGGGCCAGATGGTCCAGACGGAGCGTGGCGCCGGAACCGTGATTTCTCTGCAAATTCTCAAGGATCTCGTGACCGTTCGGCTCGAAACCGAAGGTGCCGACGTGCAGTTCACCGCCGCTGAGCTCGGGTTCGAGGCTCCTGGTGCGAAGCGTCCCAGAATTGTTCAGGTCGAAGATGAAGTCGTCGCGCCACCGACAGAGATAGCCCAGGAGGTCGAGACAGAGCCAGTCGCGGCGGCAGAAACGCCCGTCGAAGGTGAAGCAGAGCGTGCGGGCGGCGGAAGAAAGCGCAGGCGCCGCCGGCGTGGTCGCGGCGGTCAGAAACCAGCCGAATAAGCCTGCCTCGCAGGGCGGGAAGTCAGGAACCAGGTCGTGTCAGCGAAAAGGGAGGATGCAGTGAGCGTTGTTGGGATAGCACAGAAGCGTCAGGATTCTCCTCGTAAATTGACGGGGGTCGAACGGTTCGCTGGAGACTTGAAATTCCCGGGAATGCTCTACGCGCGACCGGTAGGCAGCCCATCCGCCCATTCCAAAATCGAGAGCGTCGACAAGACGGCGGCACTGGCGATTCCAGGCGTCGTCGCCGTCCTCACGGCAGACGATCTGCCAATCGCCCGCGATGACAGCGGCAATCCCTTCAAGACGCCAATTGCCCAGGGCGAAGCGCTGTACGCTGGCCAATTCGTGGCGCTTGTGCTGGCTGAGTCGGAGTCTGCCGCAGAGGACGGTGCGCTTGCCGTCGTCATCAACGACTCTCCTCTTCCCGTTGTCAGGTCACTCACCCAGGCAATGGATTTTGGCGCGCCGCTGGTCCGAATGCACGGCAGCGCCGGTGGCGAGGACGAAGCCTCGATGCACAATGCCGATGCTGCGGCGAAAGAGGAGACGGAGCAGGAAAAACTCCCTCCCAATGCCACGGGCTCGACTCACTTTCACCGCGGAGACGTCGAAGCGGGATTCGCCGCGGCCGACGAGATCGTTGAGCTCGAAATCTTTTCCGACACGGTCCACCAGGGATATATCGAGCCGCAGGCCTGTGTGGTCAACATCGGACCGCTGGGGGACCTCGAGGTATACACCAGCACCCAGGCCTCGTTCTACTGCCGCACGCGCGTGGCGGAAACGCTTGGCTACCCGGTCCATAAGGTCAGAGTCACGCCGATGCCCGTCGGCGGAGGCTTTGGTGGCAAGTTCGTTCTGATCGAGCCCATGGTGGCCGCGGCGGCCGTTGCCATCAATCGACCGGTTCATCTGGTCTATACACGGATGGAAGATTTCATGGCGGGCAACCCCGCGCCTGAGTGCGAGATTTCCATCAAGCTAGGAGGCAAGCGGGATGGCACGCTGACCGCGCTCCAGGTGCGCTCGGTTTTCGACAGCGGGGCCACCGGTTCAGCTCCGATGGAAATCGGCATGATCCTGCTTGGCGGCTACTACAAGGTCGACAACCTTGACATCCGCGGCTACTCAGTGACAACCCACAAAGCCGGCGGTGGGGCCTATCGCGCTCCCGGAGCGCAACAGGGCTCATTTGCTATCGAGTCTGCGGTCGATGAGCTTTGCGCCCGGCTTGGACTCGATCCGGTCGACTTCAGAATTCAGAACTGTGTCGTGGAGGGCGATTTGCGACCAAATGGACGCCCTTGGCCCGACATTGGACTGAAACAGGCGCTCGAGGCGCTTCGCGAGCATCCCGCCTGGAGAGACCGCGAAGCGGCGCGATCAGCTGGCAAGGGCGTGGGCGTCGCCATTGGTGGGTGGCCAGGTGGCGTCGAGCCAGCGACTGCCGTCTGTCGCCTCGATGCTGATGGGACCTTCACAATCGTTCTGGGGACGTCCGATCTCACCGGTTCCAACACCGCGTTTGCTCAGATCGCCGCGGAGGCGTTGTCATTGCCGCTGGACAAGGTTGCCGTAACCACAGGCGACACCAGCGCGGCGCCATACGCAGGCGGCACCGGTGGCTCCAAGATCACCTACACCGTCGGTCCGGCCGTGCTCAAGGCTGCCGAGGAGGCTCGCCAGCAGGTGCTCTCGATTGCGTCCGATCATCTCGAAGCCGCAGTGGAGGACCTCGAAATCAGCGACGGATTCGTCAGAGTCAAAGGCGTCCCGGACGCCTCGATTTCCATGAAGCAGCTTGCCTCCATGAGCATGCAGGTGGCCGGAAAATACGAGCCTGTCTATGGCAAAGGCTCGACTGCGATCACTGACACCGCTCCAGGATTCGCCGTGCACCTCGTCGAGGTCGATGTCGATGAGGAGACCGGCAAGGTCGATGTCACACGCTATGTCGCGGTGCAGGATGTCGGCTTCGCCATCAATCCGGCGCTCGTCGACGGCCAGATTCGCGGCGCGGTCGCTCAGGGTATTGGCTGGGCTCTGTATGAAGGCCTCGTCTTCGATGACGATGGTCAGCCGATGAACCCGACGTTTATGGACTATGCACTGCCCAAGGCCGAGGATATCCCTCCAATCGAGACTGTTTTTGTCGAGGTTCCATCCGTTCATGGCGCCCACGGTTCGAAGGGTGTCGGCGAACCCCCGGCTATTCCAGGGCCAGCGGCGGTAGCGAACGCCATTCGCCATGCCACCGGGGCGCGCATCACCAAATTGCCGATGACGGCGGAGGTCGTGCTTTCCGCCATCAACGCTCCCGTTGCGACTGCTGCGGATTAGGGCCGCAAGGCGGCGGAGGGACACAGCAATTGTCGCCCTCTCATGGATCACAGCCCGGGAGCGTCACTTCGGCATACGGTGGTGACAAGTGGGACCAGCGCCTCAGGACGTTTCGCCAGGAGATGGCTGACTGGTGGGGTGATTGGGGCGTTGGTTCTGAATGCGGAGTGCTCAGGTCCGTCCTGCTTCGCCGGCCAGGATCGGAACTCGATGGCATCGATGACTTCGATGCCATGCAGATGCGGGCGCCAGTTGTCCCGGAGATCGCCCGCGCGCAACATGACGCCCTGTCCGCGGCCTACCAGTCGCATGGCGTTGCGGTCCACTATGTTCCTCGGGGTCGGCCGGACAAACCAAACGGGTTCTTTATTCGCGATCTGATGCTGATGACGCCCGAAGGCGCCATAATCACTCGCCCTGCTTCGAACACGCGGGCTGGCGAAGAGCGATTTGTCGCCGAAGCACTTGGTGCCATTGGTGTGCCTATCCTGATGACGGTCCATGGAAACGGCACCTTTGAAGGCGCCGATGTCTGTTGGGTCGATGAAGATCTCTGCATCCTGGCCGAGGGCTTGCGCACGAATCGGGCGGGCGCCGATCAGGTCGAGCGAATCCTTCGGGAGATTGGCGTCGCGGAGGTCCTTCGGGTGGGATTGCCCTGGGGAGCGATGCACCTTGACGGACTGCTCAACATCCTCGATCGTGATCTGGCGGTGGTCTGGCCGCGTCGAACTCCATTTCGCGTCGTCGAGGCATTGAGACATCGTGAATTCCGCCTGATCGAAATACCCGACGAAAATGAGGCCCAAACCTGCTTGCCAATGAACTTCGTTGCGCTCCGGCCGGGAGAGATCCTCATGCCTGCCGGAGGAACCCGGGCCCAGGAACGATATGAGGCCGCCGGTGTCATCTGTCACACCGTCGAAATTGGCGAGCTAATCAAGGCCGGTGGTGGCATACACTGTATGTCAGGTTTCCTGAAGCGAGATCCGCTCTAACCGAAAGCGCCGCGCAATCGACGCTGACCAATAACGACCATCCATGCTCCATCAGCTCGTCATTCGGAATTTCGCCATCATCGACGATCTGACCGTGACCTTTGGTCCGGGCCTGAACGCGCTAACCGGGGAAACCGGCGCCGGGAAGTCGATTCTCATCGATGCACTCGGCATGGTCCTCGGAGGAAGGGCGGACGCTGCCGCCGTTCGCACAGGTGCGCAACGAGCCACCATCGATGCTGAGTTTCACGTGCTCGGCGACGCTGCCAGTCGAATCGCCGCATTGCTCGATGAGCAGGGCATAGAGAGCTCGGATGTGCTCCTGCTGACGCGAGAAATTCAATCTGCCGGACGCAGCGGCGCGCGCGTCAATGGCCGTCCGGTGACCGTAGCTACCCTTGCCACAGTCGGTGAGTCCCTGGTTGACATTCATGGACAAAGCGATCACCTCTCACTGCTCAGGCGCGATCGTCAACGGGAAACCCTGGATGCCTGGGGGGTCGATCCAAGGCTGATCGACACGGTGAAGACCGGAGTGCGTACCTGGAAATCGACCTTGCGCGCGCTTGATACGGTCTCCAGAAATGCGCGAGAGACTGCTCAGCGGATCGATCTCCTGACCTTCCAGTTGGAGGAAATCGACTCGGCGGCGCTAGTCGATGGCGAAGATGATGCTTTGGAGCAGGAGTTCGCACGTCTGTCCCAGTTCGATCGCCTTGCGTCGGATCTGCAGCAGGCGCTTTCCCATCTTGATCAGCCTGACGCGGAACCGGCGTCCGAATCCATCGGCAGTCTAAGTCTGCTCCGCCTGGCCGATCGCTCGTTGTCCGGTGCCGCGGAAATCGACCGGTCACTTTGCTCGATCGCGGATCAGCTTCGCGAGGCACAGTTTGCCCTCGAGGACGTTGCATTGGGTTTGCGACGCTATCTCGACACGTTGGAAGCCGATCCCGCCAGACTCGATGATGTGACTGACAGATTGTCCAGACTGCACGATCTCAAACGAAAATACGGCGCCACGATCGGCGATGTCCTGAGCTTCCGCCAGCGAGTTGCCGATGAGCTGGATGATCTCACCGGAAGTAGTTACAACAGGGAGTCGCTCGAACAGGCTGCGATAGAGCAGGAGCTCGCGCTACGTGGAGCGACTGAACAACTGACTGTTGCCCGCCGGCGGGCCGCTGCGACGCTGACTGAGGCCGTACAGAGAGTGATTCGCGACTTACAGCTTGGCAGCGCGAGTTTTTCGATCGATGTGACCCCGAGAGTCAAGGCTGGCGCTCCTCTTCACCCATCGGTGGTTGAGGAGCACGGAGTTGACGACGTGGAAATCATGTTCGCGCCGAACAAAGGAGAGCAACCCCGGCCCCTTTCCCGCATTGCCTCAGGAGGCGAAATGGCAAGGATGATGCTCGCCTTGAAAGCCACACTTGCCAGCGCGAACACGATACCCACGTATGTGTTCGATGAAGTCGACGTCGGAGTTGGTGGTCGCTCGGGCATACCGGTAGGGGAGAGACTCTACGAGCTCTCTCAGGACCGGCAGGTGCTTGTGATTTCACATCTTCCACAAGTGGCTGGTTTTGCGGACAGGCACTTTCGGATCAGCAAACGAGAAGACGTCGGGCGAACACACTCCGTCATCGAGCAGCTTGACGATGACGAGCGAATCGAAGAGCTCGCCGCAATGTTCGATGGCGAACCTCCTACTGACGCGTCCCGCGCCAATGCGCGCGACATGCTCGAGCGCATCTCGGCGCTCCGATCCCACCTCTCGGACGAGGACATCTCTGGAGTAGCGTGAAGATGCCGATCGCCGGGCCTGCCGTATACTCGCCTTCTGCGAGTGCGGAAGTGCGAGGGTCCTTACGCCCTCTCTCGATGGAGAAACCAATGGGCATTAACATGAAGATGATTCAGCAAATGCAGAATCGCATGGCGAAGATTCAGCAGGAGCTGGAGGACACGATCGTCGAGGGCACCGCCGGTGGCGGCGTCGTCACTGCCCGCGTGACCGGCAGCAAGGAATTTTCCGGAATCACGATCGACAGGAGCGTCGTCGACCCTGAAGACGTCGAAATGCTCGAGGACTTGATCACCGCGGCAATCCAGGATGCGATGACCCGGGCCACCGAAATCAGTCAGGAGAAGCTCGGCGCGCTAACGGGCGGCATGAAGATTCCCGGTTTGATGTAATCCTGAGGCGCATCCGTGCCGATCAGCAAAGATGGACCCCTCGAGTTTCGAGTTGGTGATATTCTCCGCCTGCGAAAAGCCCACCCCTGCGGCAGTGTGGAGTGGCAGGTCTACCGCCTCGGGGCGGATATCGGCATCAAATGTCAGGGGTGCCAGCGACGCGTCATGCTCCCGCGTCGAGAGCTCGAACGGAGAATGAAAGTGTTCGTTTCCCGTCCCGATCCTGATGACTCGACCTCCACTGAGCAAATTGTTCCCACGAGCTCGTGACCTGGCCGGAACTAAATTCCCTCCGGCGCCCAGTGTTCAGCCAGCAGAAGGTGGAGCAGCGCCATGCGTACGTACATGCCGTTATGCGCCTGTCGGAAATATGCGGCACGATGATCGGCATCGACAGATGGGTCGATTTCGTCGACTCGCGGCAGGGGATGCATCAGAATTGCGCCCCGTTTCATGCTATCCATGACATCCTCGTCGATGAGATAAATACCACTCGACTCGCGATATTCCTCCTCAGTCGCAAATCGCTCACGCTGAATTCTGGTCTGGTACACGACATCGGCGCTGGCGACCGCGGAACGCAAGTCAGAGTTGTCTTCGAAGGGGACTCCCGCTGACTCCAAAGCGGCTCGCACATCTTCGCCCATCGGAACAGCAGGTGGCGAGACGAAGATCAATCGGCAGCCGGTCGTCCTGGTGAAAAGTATCGCCAGCGATCGCACCGCACGACCGAATCGGAGATCCCCGACAAGCGCCACCGTAAGACCGTCGATGCGACCCAGTTCGTGCCTGATGGTGTACAGGTCGAGCAATGCCTGAGTAGGATGCTCTCCCGGTCCGTCGCCCGCATTGATGATCGGGACATCGGAAACAGATGCGGCTCGCGCTGCCGCTCCCTGCTCATGATGCCGGATGACGATTGCATCCGCATAGCCATTGATGATCCGGATGGTGTCTTCGACCGTTTCCCCTTTGATCGCCGAGGAGAACTCCCTGGCGTTTTCTGTGGAGATTACGCTGCCGCCGAGGCGATTCATCGCCGATTCGAAACTGAGCCGGGTCCGTGTTGAGGGCTCGTAGAAGACTGTCGCCAGGATCTGCGATTCGAGCCGAAGTTCGTAAGGCGGCCCTTTTCGCATGATCTCTGATCGCTCGAAGACGAGCTCCAGATCATCGCGACCGAATTGCCCTACCTCGATAATGTGTCGCCCCACCGGTACTCCTCCTTCGCCGCCGACAGTATAGTGACGGTCGCCGATTCAGGCAGTGAAGTGCGGAGTGAACGATGCCGGTTGAAATGCTCGCAAACAATGTCGGAGTGATCCTTGGAGGCGTCAATATTGGCGTCGTGCTCGGCGAACATGGGTCGGTTGCCATGATCGACACCGGGCTCAATGAGACAAACGCGAAAAAAGCGCTCAAAGCTATTGCTTCCGACATCGGTCGCCCTGTTTCTCGAATCCTGAACACCCATGCCCACGCCGATCACTTTGGCGGGAATGCGACCGTCGTCAAGCGCACCGGCGCACAAGTCTGGGCGCCTCCGCTTGACGAAGCGATCATTCGCAATCCAATTCTTCAGCCCTCGCTCCTCTTTGCCGGGGCCGATCCGCCGCCAGAGCTTCGCATCTCCTTTCTGCTGGCCGATCCGAGTCCCGTAGACCACGTGATCGAAGCGAATCAGCTGGAGTTTGAAGGCGTGCCAATCGAGGTCGTGCCGCTGCCGGGTCATTCTCCTCGTCAGGTGGGCTTTCTCGTCGAAGGGGTCTTCTTTTGCGCTGATGTGGTGCTGCCCTCCAGCGTGCTGGAAAAGTACCGGATTCCGTACCTCTACTCGGTCGGGGATCACATTCGATCGCTGGAACGAGCAGTGGCCATCGACTGTTCTGTCGCGATTTCAGGCCACGGCCCGCAACTCGCATCAGTCGAGCCGGTCGTCGCGCACAACGCCGCGCTCGTCCAGCAAGTGCTGGAGGTTGTAGTGAAGTTCTGCGTAGAGCCGCGCTCGACCGAAGAGATTTTCCAGCATGTTCTCGAATCGTTCGATGCGCCAGTAATGGATGCCTCGGGATTCTATCTGCTTCATCCGACGATTCACGCGTTCCTGAGCGAACTGGTGACTCTCGGCGAGATCGTGGGCGAGGTTGTCGACCGCAGGATGCTGTGGCGCAGGTCCTGAGCGGGAGATCCCGAACGTTCACGCCAGTGCATGGCTAGTCGGCAGACTGCCAGGGGCGGCCGCTTGCTTCATCGTCCATAACCATGGCGGCAATCGTGTCACCAAGTCGCACGCTGTAATTTGTACCGCGGTCTTCAGGGTAGATCTGACTCGTATTCGCGAGATAAAGATTGCGAATCGGCGTCCGATGCTCTGGAAGTCGATTGCTGTAGTTCAGCGTGATGATCGGTTGCGCGGCACGCTCCCGGAAAACCCAGCTGTTGGTGACCCATGCACGATCGAACGCTGGGTTGATCCTGGTTAAATGACCGAAATACTCTCGAAGCAGCTCATCGGAATCCTGGGTGAAGGCGGGATGATCGACTTCGAGATACTTGCTGAGATAGACATAATGGCGTCCACCGTAATGCTCGGCCGGCACAAAGTTCGTATGTTCGATGACTGCCGTGAATGGCAGGGTAGGATCGGCGATATTCATCCAGTACGTCGAGCTCAGCGGTCGATCGAGCTCGAGCAGGGCGACCACCGCAGCCTCGTATGTCAGGCTCGTGATCTTCTCTCGATACTCGTCTGACAGAGCCGGAGTCAGTTTCGCGAAGATCGGAGAAGGCGTCGTAACGATCACCCGATCGAGCGTTGCATTGGCGATGCCCTCGCCGAATGCCAGAGAAATTCGGCCATCCTCCAGGCTAATCACTTGCTCGGGTCCAATTCCCGTGTGGATCGTCGCCCCAGCATTTCGCCCGGCGGCCGCAAGCGCCTCTGTCACTGACCCGAAGCTGCCCATCGGATAGCCCAGCTTCTCACCTTCCAGAGGCGAGCGCCGCGACGTGGTCCGCAGCCAGATCTTCCCCCAGAACCAGACCATCGCGATTTCCGGCGCGTAAGCGCCGAATTTTGCTTCGAGCTGGGCGCCAAAGGTCGCTCTGTATGCACGCTCTCCCATTGCGCGCGTCAGCCACGCTTCTGCGGTGACGGACTCGAACTTTTTCCAGTCTTTGACGCGCTGCAAATAAGCCGTCACGAGCCCGATGCGCACGCGATCGTGGAACGGCACGACGTCGAGCTTGAGAAGATCGAGCGCCCCGTTCAGCGGTTGAATGCGTCCGTCCGCGAAGTAACCCACGTCGGAAGGCAGCCACCGTAGTTCATCGCCCAGCCCCAGCTCGTGGATCAGATTGGTGATGGACGTGTCACTTTGAAAGAGATGATGATAGAAGTATTCGATCTGCCCGTGGGCAACTGGAAACGAAACAGCCTGTCCGCCGAGTCGGTTGGCGCGTTCCCACAGGGTGACCTGATGCCCTGCCTGGGCCAGACGATACGCCGCAGTCAGCCCGGCGACTCCCCCTCCAATCACTCCCACATGCATAGTCAATCAAATCCTGAACGAGTCGAGAAAAAACAACCGGGCAGCGATGACGAATATCGCTGCCCGGTCAAAGGATTGTCACCCGACGCTGCTAGATGAAGAGCGGGGCGAGCACCAGCGTAATGGTGGCGAAGAGCTTGATGAGCACGTGCAGCGATGGTCCGGCGGTGTCCTTGAATGGGTCACCCACAGTGTCACCGACAACTGCCGCGGCATGAGCCTCTGAACCCTTGCCGATGACCTGACCATTATCATCCTTGAGCAATCCGGCCTCGATGTACTTCTTGGCGTTGTCCCACGCGCCGCCGCCGTTGTTCAGGAATAGTGCCATCAGCACTCCAGCGATCGTGCCAATCATCAGGAGTCCAGCCGCGGCTTCCCATCCGAGGATGACGCCGACGGCGACTGGTCCCGAAACCGCGAGCAGTCCAGGCAGCACCATTTCTCGCAGAGCACTGCGCACAGAAATGTCCACACATCGCGCATAGTCTGGCTTCGACGTTCCGGCCATGATGCCCGGATCTTCGCGGAATTGCCGCCGAACTTCCTCGATCATATCGCCGGCCGCGTTCCCCACGGCTCGAATCGCCAGCGAGGTGAACAGGAAGACGATCATCGCGCCGATCAGGCCACCGACAAAGACCTTCGGCTCGGCCACGTTCACGATTCGCTCGACCTCGTTGCCGGGACCCTTGAAGCGATTCACTTCTTCCAGAAATGCGGAGAACAGAAGGAACGCGGCAAGTGCGGCCGTGCCGACTGCATAACCCTTGGTCAGCGCCTTGGTCGTATTTCCTGCCGAGTCGAGAGCGTCGGTGACCACCCGGATCTCTTCAGGCTGATCGGTCATTTCGACAATGCCGCCGGCGTTGTCGGCGATCGGTCCAAACGTATCCATCGCCAGAATGTACGCGGCAGCCATCAGCATGCCCATCGTTGCCACGGCGGTACCGAAGATGCCCGCGGAAACCGCTGCCTCCGCCGGGAAATCGACAGTCTTGCCGATACCGTACGACGAGAGCAGGGCGGCCGATATGACCACGGCCGGAAGACCAGTAGTCTCCATACCAATCGACAGACCGGAGATCATGTTGGTCGCGACGCCCTTGCGTGACTGCTCGGCGATTTCCTTCACCGGTCGATATTCACCAGCGGTGTAGTACTGGGTGATGTACAGAAATGCGATCGATGTCGCGATGCCGATCACGCCGCAGAGAGCAAACTGCCACTGTCCGTACGGCAGCACTCCATATGACACGACGAACAGTCCCACGACCGAAAGAGCGGCAACGATAAAGAACCCCTTGTTCAGCTCTGCCATTGGGTTCGTGATCGATGCCGACGGGCGAATGGAAAGCACACCGACCAGGGACCCGATCACGCCCACTGCGCCAATCAGCAATGGGAAGAAGATCCAGGCAATCGAGTCGGAGACGTCGGCGCCGCCTGACGCTTTGTACAGCGCGACGCCAAGAACCATCGCCCCGATGAATTCGGCTGCGGACGACTCGAAGAGATCGGCGCCGCGGCCTGCGCAGTCGCCGACATTGT
>JBFWRO010000016.1:0-13775 GCA_050248865.1 Thermomicrobiales bacterium
TCGCCACAAACGTCTCGGTGATCGAGGCAGGGCTGACATCTTCTTCCTGCCGGTATCCGGGAACAGTCTTGCCTTCGATAAACCCGGCGGCATACTGCCCGCGGGCAGTGAGCTCCCGTACCGAAGCGCCTGTGGGCGGGATTACCGACCGAAGCACTTTCACTTTTTCATCGCGGACTGCGTTGCCGCGGAAGACCGCCGGTGGTTCCATGGCCACGATCGAAAGGAGCTGCAGCATGTGGCTCTGCAACATGTCACGGACGGCTCCAGCTTCTTCGTAGTAACTTCCCCGGTTTTCGACCCCGAGTGACTCCGCGACAGTGATCTGCATGTGGTCGACGTAGTGCCGATTCCAGACCGGTTCGAAGAGCACATTGGCAAATCGGAACGCCATCGCATTCTGAACGGTTTCTTTGCCAAGATAGTGGTCGATGCGGTAGATCTGACTTTCGGAAACCACTTCGCTCATCGCGTGGTTGAGGGCGCGAGCGCTGTTCAGATCGTTGCCGATCGGTTTTTCGACGACGAGTCGCATCCAGCCGATTTTCGGGGCGCTATAGAAGTCCTGCCGATCGACCAGGTCGTGTGCGCCAAGGTTGTTGATAATCGTGATATAGAAGCTTGGCGGCGTGGCAAGGTAAAAGAGCCGGTTGCCGTCGGTACGCCGTTCCTGGTCGACCTCGAGCAGGCGCGTTCCCAGACGCTCGTACAGGGTCTGGTCGTCGAAGTTGCCACCGACGTAGAAGAGGCTGCTGGCGAACGAGTCCCAGCGATCCTGTGTCACCGGTGTGCGTGAATGGGCTTCGACGGCAGCGCGCATTTCATCCCGAAACTGATCATCAGACCACTCACGACGAGAGACGCCGATGATGCTGAATCCTTCCGCCAGCCGCGAGGTCATGGCCAGATCGTAGAGGGAAGGCATCAGTTTGCGAGAGGTGAGATCTCCGGACACTCCAAAGATGACCATGACGCACGGAGGCGCGGTGGCGATCTGCGTCATCCCTTCGCGCAAGGGATTAGCGATCGCATCGAATACGGCGCCTGGTTCTTCGTGAAGGTCGTGATCGAGCGTTGCGGGAATGTCGAGTACAGGTGGCTCGGGAATCGGTAAGGTCATCCGACCTGCTCCGTTTCTCCGGAGGCCCAGGTAGTGTGAAAGATGCCCTCTCGATCGAGGCGACGATAGGTGTGAGCGCCGAAATTGTCCCGCAGCGCCTGGAGCACATTTGCCGGGAGTCGCGGGGTGCGCCAGGTGTCGACATAGGTGAGCGACGCGGAGAGCGCCGGGACGGGAATGCCCATTTGAACCGCAGTGGCCACGGCCTGGCGAATGAACGGGGCGTTCTCGTTCATGGCCTCACTGAAGAAGGGCGCCAGCAGGAGATTCGCCGGTTCGGGATTCTCCTTGTAAGCGGCGCGAATCGGATCGAGCAACGCAGCCCGGATAATACAACCGCCTTTCCAGATGCGAGCGATTTCGGCCAGGCGGAGATTCCAGTCGTATTCCGCAGATGCGGCAGCCAGCAGGGCCATGCCCTGCGCATACGATGAAATTTTGGCGAAATATAGAGCGTTTTCGAGTGAGTCGATCGTTGCCTGGCGGTTGGCGTTCGTGGCCAGAATTGCGCCGGAAGGTCCATACAGCACCAGACTGGCTGCTTCCCGAGCTGCCTTCCGGGAGGACATGGACCGCGCAAAGACCGCGGCATCGATCGCCGGAATCGGCGATCCCAGGTCGAGGGCGCTATGACTCGTCCATCGACCGGTGCCTTTTTGCTCTGCGGTGTCGAGAATGACGTCGACCAGCGGGCCTCCGGTCTGCCGGTCAATCGTGGCGAGGACCTCCGCGGTGATTTCGACCAGATAGGATGCGAGGCGACCTTCGTTCCACTTTCCGAAAACCTCGCCGATTTCCGGCGCCGTGAGTCCGAGCGCGCGCCCGAGCAGATCGTACGTTTCGGCGATCAACTGCATGTCGGCGTACTCGATGCCGTTATGGACCATCTTGACGTAGTGACCGGCGCCGCCTGGACCGATGTAAGTGACACAGGGTCCGGCCTCGGTCTTGGCAGCGATCGCGACGAGCATCGGTTCGATGATTTCGTACGCGTCGCGAGGACCTCCCGGCATCAGGCTGGGGCCATTCAGGGCTCCCTCCTCGCCACCGGAGATGCCCATGCCCATGAAGCGAAACGCATTTTCAGTTTCGATCGTACGCCTCGCTGTATCGGTGAACAGTGAATTGCCGCCGTCGATGACAATGTCGTCCGGGTCGAGGTATGGACGCAGCTCCGCGAGCACGGCATCGACCGGAGCACCGGCCTTGACCATGATGATGATGCGACGGGGTTTCTCGATGAGACTGACGAACTCCTCGACCGTGGCGGCGCCAACGATGTTCCGACCTTTTGCGCCAGCGGAAAGAAACTCCTCGGTGCGGGCGTAAGTTCGGTTGTAAACCGCGAGCGGGAATCCGTTGCGCTCGATATTGAGGGCGAGGTTTTCGCCCATCACGGCCAGACCAATCAATCCGGTGTGCCGTACTGCCGTTGCTGTCATGTCCCGCCCCTGATCGAACCGTAACGATGCGGCGTCGCCGGTAACGATTGTAGACCGTCGCGCTTCTTGAGAGGTGAAGGAGGGACCCACGAGCTGGTCGACATGACTCGAAACCAGCTCCTGCATCACCACCCATGTTTCCGGCCCATACCCCGGTTGCAGAGCGTGCCATACGGGAAAGAGGCCATGCTCAGGCACAGAAACGAGCTGACAACCTTCTCTTTCCGGCTCTCTCACACTCGAGCAGCTTCATGTCGAATACCTGGGCCCACGTGCTGAAGAGACGAGCGCAGATGAGTCGGCCACCCGAAGCACTCTTCATGGCCCCGCGGGACATTCATTGGCACAGAGGCCAATGGCCACGGGGAGGTTGGGCTGCATCGAGCAGGCGACTCATTCACAACCCGCCGGATGTCGGCGGCAGCTCGTTCGGCCGTCAGCAAAAACCGGGATGCGCCCTGGTGCCGCCCCGCAATGCACGTGTCAGGCTCACCGAACAACGTCAGCCGAAGTGGACTGATCATCCGTATACCAAGAGCGTACAAGAGTCTTGCGGGCCTGTAGAAAACGGTGGGATCGTCCGCTCTTGGCCTGACCTCCGCCCTCGACTCAATGTCAGGCTCGCGCTAACGGGTAGCCAGCTCATCGGCGAGCGCCGCTCGTTTTCCCTCGACACCGGCGATGAGATTGTTGTAGGACGTGATGAAGAGATCGATCCCCTCGTTCTCAAGCCTGTCGGTGATCGCATCGAAATCGATACCGGCTTCAGCAATGCCCTGCATGACCGCTCGAGCACTTTCGACGTCCTCGTCGACGGTGCGGCGCACATCGCCATGATCGAGAAATGCCTGGATCGTATTCCGTGGCATCGTATTGACGGTGTGCGGACCGATCAGCGTCGTCACATAAAGGACATCGCTGTACGCAGGGTTCTTCGTGCCGGTGCTGGCCCAAAGCGGTCGCTGCGGCCGAGCCCCCTGGGCTTTGAGCTTCTCGAATCGATCCGAATGGAAGAGGTTCTTGAAGGACTCATACGCCAGCTTGGCATTGGCAACCGCGGCTTTGCCCTTCAAGCCTTCCAGAATTGTCTTTTCCCCGTTGCTGGAAGAGGCAGCGATCCTGGCATCGAGTTCCTTGTCGACCGCTGTGTCGACACGACTGACGAAGAACGATGCGACGGAGGCCACGCGATCGATGGGACGCACCAGGTCGTTGCTCCGCTTTTCGAGCGCACCGATGTAGGCGTTGGCAACTCGCTCGTAGGCCTCGATCGAGAAGAGGAGGGTGACGTTGATGTTGATTCCCTCGGCGAGCATCTCACCAATCACCGGCGCGCCTTCGACAGTTCCTGGAATCTTGACCATCAGATTGGGGCGGTTCACCGCGCTCCAGAGCTGGCGCACCTGCTCGCGCGTTCCGTCAGCGTCACGCGCAAACTCTGGCAACACCTCGATCGAGACGAATCCGTCGGCGCCGTTCGAGACGTCGTAGATCGGGCGAAAGAGATCGCAGGCGCCGCGGATATCGGCTACCGCGACCTTTTCAAAAATCGTGACGGCGTCATGTCCGTCTCGGGCGAGGCGACCGATCTGGTCGTCGTATTCCGTACCAGCAGCGATCGCTTTCTCGAAGATCGAAGGATTCGAGGTGACGCCGCGAATGCCCACATCATCGATCATCGACTGCAGGCTGCCAGACGTCAGCATCGAACGGGCGATATCGTCCTGCCAGATGCTCTGACCCTGTTCGAGAAGTGCGGCAACGCGTGGATTCATGATGTCCTCCTCTTACTGTTCAGGAATGGCCCTGATGTCCCTTGGCTTCCTTGCCGGCGGTTTCCCCATTCCCGGATTTGGCTTCGATTTCATGGGCCTCAGCGTCACGATTCAAGAGATGGAGCGCAGCAGAGGCGACCCGTTCCTTCGTAAATCCGAAGTGCTCGAGCACCTGCGAGCCTGGTCCGGAGGCGCCAAAGCGGTCGATTCCAACGCTCCCGCCATAGCTTCCAGTGTAGCGCTGCCAACCTGTGGTCACCCCGGCCTCGACTGAGAGGCGGTGAGTGCCATCAGGTCCCAGGACCGATTCACGATAGTGCTCCGGCTGCTGTTCGAAGAGCTCCCAACTCGGCATGCTGACGACTCTGGCGGCGATATCGTGCTCGGCAAGGAGGCCCGCGGCCTTGATGGCCAGATCCACTTCTGATCCTGTCGCAATAAGCACGACGTCTGGACGCCGGTCTGGTTCATGCAGGATGTACGCGCCTTCATCGAGCGAGCCCCGGGCGCCAGAACGGTCGAGAACGGCAAGATCCTGCCTGGAAAAGACGAGAACTACCGGCCCGTCCCGGTGTTCGAGAGCGACTCTCCACGCCTCGGCGGTCTCATTTGCGTCCGCTGGTCGAATGACCGTCAGACCGGGGATCAGACGGAGCGACATGATCTGCTCGACCGGCTCGTGAGTCGGCCCATCTTCCCCGACGGCAATGCTGTCGTGGGTGAAGACGAAGATCGAGCGGTAATGGGAGAGCGCTGCGAGACGGATTGGGGGACGCATGTAATCGGCAAAAACGAGAAAGGTCGCGGAGAACGGCACGACGCCGCCGTGGGCGGCCATGCCATTGACGGCGCTGCCCATGGCATGTTCGCGGATACCCCAGTGGATGTTGCGTCCGTCGTAGCCCCAGCCGCCGCCCAGTGAGCCCTGGATGTCTTCGTCATCGGAATCCGGGCGAGGTCCGAAATCACCGCCACTTTTCATACCGGTGTTCGTCGATGGGTTGAGGTCGGCGGACCCGCCGATGAAACCGGGAATATGGGGAAAGAACGCCTGGATCACGGCCTCAGAGGCCTTGCGCGTGGAAATGGCCTTGTCCCCTGGCGACCAGGTGGGCACATCGCTGTCCCATCCCTGAGGGAGCTCGCCGGCAAGCGACCGCTTGAGCTCCGCGGCCAGTGCGGGATGGGCCGATGCATAGGCTTCGAAGGCCGAATTCCAGTTCGCTTCGGCCCCTGCGCCGCGCTCGACGGCTGACCGAAAGAATTCGAGTGCGTCGTCCGGAAGATAGAAAGCTGGTTCGACGGGCCAGCCGAGATGCTGTTTTGTCGCCGTGACCTCATCGGGACCGAGTGGAGAGCCGTGAACACCGAACGTCCCGGCCTTTTTCGGTGAGCCGAAGCCGATCACTGTTCGAGCAATGATGATCGATGGGCGATCGATTTCGCTACGCGCACCTTCGAGGGCGCCGCGCACGGTGTCAGTGTCCATGCCATCAATCGATTGCACATGCCATCCCTGGGCCGCAAAGCGGGCAGCGGTGTCCTCGGTCAGCGACAGGTTCGCTGTTCCGGCCAGGGTGATGTCGTTGGCGTCATAGAAATAGATCAGTTTGCCGAGGCGCAGGTGGCCAGCGATAGACGCGGCCTCCATGGCCACGCCTTCCATCACGTCGCCATCTGAAACCAGCCCGTACGTGAAATGATCGATAATCGGGTGGCCCGGACGATTGTAGCGCGCTGCCAGATACGCCTCAGCGATGGCCATTCCGACTCCGTTGGCGAAGCCCTGCCCAAGTGGACCGGTGGTGACATCGACACCCGGTGTCAGGAAATTCTCCGGATGCCCTGGCGTTTTCGAGCCAAGCTGGCGGAAGTTCATCACCTCATCGAGCGAGAGGTCGTAGCCGGTGAGATGCAAGAGCGAATAGAGCAGGGCGGATCCGTGACCGGCCGAAAGCACGAAACGATCTCGATTGGGCCACTGCGGATTCCGGGGGTTGTGCTGGAGATACTCTGTCCACAGCACATACGCCATCGCCGCCGCGCCCATGGGAAGGCCCGGATGACCCGAATTCGCCTTCTGGACGGCGTCGACGGACAGCATGCGAATCGTATTGATGGCGCGCTCTTCGAGTGCGCTGTCGAGGGTTCGAGGCAAGGGGAACTCCTTTGTTCTGATCGTGCCGGCCAGGATGCTCCCAGCCAGCGCGTCGCCCGGTATGTCATGTTCATTATGCTATGTGTCCGCACCCGGTAGTCTCGGTGGGAACTCAATCTCGCCTCTGCCGGCGTTCGAGAGGCAGACGCTTCACTGGATCGTCGCCAGTGATGCGGTGCCGCTCGTCCCACGAGTACAGCACCAGGCCGACCACTGACGGCAGCAGAAAGTCGAAGAATCGAAACAGCAGCGCCGCGCCGATCGCCACTTCGGCCGGCACGCCTCCCTGTCGCAAGGCGACGGTCAACGAGCCTTCGATGGCGCCCATCCCATACATAAACGGGACAAGTCGGCCAGCCACGAACGACAACACGTAGGCCATGAAAACGGTATGAATTTCTGGCTCGAATCCGAGGGCCCGGACGCACGAGTAGATGAGAGTGATCGTGGCCGTACGGGTCAACAGCGTCGTGCCAATGGTGCCGACGAGCTCGAGCGGTGTCAGGTCGTGACTCTTGAAACGCTCGACGGCCTCTGACACGCGCTCGGCATACTTCGCGGGGAGCTTTCTCGACCAGCGGAGGATCGTTTTCCAGTCGCCCTGTCCCTGCCTGCCAACCACCCAGGTTGCGGAAATCGCAGCAATCATCAATGCGATCGAACCCGCGATCAGTAGAGGCTGACCGCTGAGGCCCGCCGTAATCACCAGAACGACCACCGTCGCCCCCCAGACACTGGCCGTTCTGATTGCCAGCGTCAGAAACGAGTCTTCAGGAGGAACGCCGTAGCGGGCCAGGCGATCGAGAAAGACATACCCCGTCAGCGGACCGCCAAACGGCGCGGCGAAGTTCACGCCGGCACGTTGGAGGTGAAGGTTGGTCAGGTAAGCGGTGCTGATGGTGTGTTTGAGGCGCCTGAGCGTGACCCTGAAAGTCCAGGCGACCGAGGAGATGCCGGCGAACTCGGCGACGAGCGCGATCACCAGCCATTTGCGATCGGCATGTTTGAGTGTCGACCAGATGTTGCGCAGCTCATCTCGCTGATTGGTGAGCAACCAGAGCGCGAGGATCGCCAGAACGGCAATCCAGCTGATGATCAGGATGCGTCTCAGTCTTCGCCGCTGATCGGGCGTCAGCTCGCGGAACCAGCCAATGCCGGTACGGAACCATTCCCTCATGAGTGCGAATTGTCCGGCCCGGCGGGTCGAGAGTGCTCGTCAGATCGGCGTTCGAAGGAAGACCCATCGGGGATAATCGCGGGCAACTCAGCCCGTGCGTGAAGTAGAAGCCCGATGGCGACCGGAATCCACAGGTCGATCATTCGCCAGAGGAGAGTGGCGCCGATAGCAATCTCGGCGGGAATGCCAGCCTGTCTAAGCGTGACGATCGAGACCGCCTCAACTGCTCCCGCTCCACCAAAAACCGGAATGACTGTCGATGCCAGAAGCGTGGCGAAGTAGGTGTTGAGCATAGTCTCCAGACCCGGGTCAACATCGAGCGCTCGCAGTGATGCCCAGAGCACGCCAACCACGCACATTCTGACCAGTAGGGCGAGAATCATCGGCGGCACCAGGTCGCCGGGTCGCAAACCGTGATCACGAAAATTGATGATGAACTGCTCGACGCGTGACCTGGCCCATGCCGGCAGGCGCTGCGACCATCTCAAGGGAGTCTGCCAGCCGTCGCGCTCCCCCTTGACCAGGGCGATACCGAAGAGCACGATTCCACAGGACAGCGCGACGGCGATGGTCCCTCCAGCGATGCTCTCGCCAATCAATGCGGCAGGTATCAGGGCGGCGATGAACGTGACTGTGGCGCTGCTCGAACGCACGCCGATCGTCAGCAATCCGTCTTCTGCTGGCACGCCACGCTGACCGACGTAGCGAACGAACATGAAGACCGACGCGGGTCCGCCCGCCGGCGTAACGACAGAAATCGCGGAACGCTGCAAGTGGGCGTCCGTCAGCTGCCTGACCGGCAGGCGATGGCCCAATCTGCGGAGAACCACGAGATAGGTGAATGCACTGAAGACCAGCAATAGCAACTGAATGAGAATGGCGACGGCAATCCATGAAAGCGTGGCCGCGCGCAACTCGTGGTAGGTGTCGACGAGTTCTTCCCAGCCTTGAAACACCACCCAGACAGCCGCAACGGCCACGATCACCAGCCAGAGGATCGTGCCAAACCGGTTGACTCTCGAGCGCATCTCCGCTGAGGAGCGAAATTGGCGGTAATACCCGCGCAGGCCAGATGCAGGCTGCGCAGGCCCGTCTGAGATGACCGGCGATTCCTCCGGATCGTCGATCATTGGAGTTTCTGGATTCGTGCGACGCCGCGTGAGGCCATGAGCGTCTCAAATCGCATGGTTTTCTCGCAAACGAATCACCGCGGTAGGATCAAAGCCGAGTTCTCCAAGTATGGCGTCGGTATCGCCACCAACAGCGGGGATGGCTCCCATGGCGAGTTCGGTGTCTTCCATCGTCCAGGGTGGGAGGATGGCCTGAATGGGGCCAGCAGGGGAATCGATTTCACGCCACCGATCTCGCTCGGTGAGCTGGGGGTGCTCCAGAAACTGATGGATGTCATTGAGATCGGAGAAGGGAATGTCGGCGGTTTCCAGTCGTTGATTGATGTCGACGCGAGAGAGGTGGGCAAATGCGGCTTCGATTGCGTTCTCCAGAATATCGCGATGCACTCGGCGATTCGTGGGTGAGTCGAAGCGGGGATCGTCGATCCATTCCGGATGTTGTGCAACGGTTGCGCAGAATGAGCGCCACTGTTGATCGGTTTGCACCGCAAAGAGGACTTGTTGCCCGTCACCACAGCGGTATGCGCCGTATGGCACGACCGTGGCATGCCTGACTCCTGCCCGAGCCGGCGGAGATCCGCTATACAGGGTGTAATAGGCCGGGTAGCCCATAAACTCGGCGAGGGCATCGAAAAGCGACGTTTCGACGATCTTGCCATGGCCAGTTGTTTCGCGCTCGAATAGCGCGGCCAGGACACCCATCGCACCGTAGACGCCGGCGCCGATATCTCCGACCGAGATGCCAAGCTTGGCCATCGACTCACCGTCACCAGTGGTGGCGATCACTCCCGTCTCGCCCTGTAACAGGAGATCGAAGGCTTTGCGATTCACATATGGTCCGGAGGAACCATAGCCGGAGATACCGCAGACGATGAGTGACGGAAAACGAGCGCGCAGTGCGGATGGAGGGTATCCCAGACGATCGATGGCGCCAGGTCCGAGATTCTGAACGAGCACATCGGAGCTTTCGATCAAGCGATCGAGGACTTCTCGGGCAGACGGATGTTTGAGATCGAGCGAGAGCGATCGTTTGCCGCGATTCAGCCAGACGAAATAGGAGGAGAGGCCGTTCACCGTGCGGTCATAGGTCCGTGCGAAATCACCTCCGCCCGGGCGCTCGATCTTGATCACCTCCGCGCCAAGATCGGCCAGATGGCGCGTACAGAGCGGACCGGCAACGGCCTGTTCCAGCGCCAGAACGCGAATTCCCTGCAACGGTGTCATACGCAACCTGAACGCACGAGTGGCGAATCCTCTACCGGCGGGCAGCCTATCTATTGCTAGGGATGATGAACGAGGCCCGCCGTCCGTGCAATGTTCGACGCTCGACAGGCTCTTCCGCTCGGCTACACCGAAGTGTCACGGAGAAAGCCGGGCACGATAAAGCCCGGACCGGCGACACTCCGGTCCGGGCCTTTGCTTAGGCCGCGGCGTTCAGGAAGAAGTCACAGGCGACGATTGCTCCTCGGCCTCGGACGCTGATGCGGCCGCAGCGAGTCGCTCGTCGATTCGCTTGGTGGCCATTTCGATCAGATATGCTCGCAGTTGATCCTCAGATTTGCCGTACTTGGCAGCGATTTCGATGATATTCAGGCCCGCCTCGCGCTCTGCCCGGAGTTGTTCTTCGGTCACCCCAAGAAAGGCGGCAAATTCAGCAAACGCCTCATCCAGCTGAGCACCGCCACCCTTACGCATCAGTCCCGGATGCGCCGGGCGATGATGGCGTCCAGCAAAACCGGGACCACCTTCTCGAGCGAGTCCATCTTGGCCGGCAAGACCCATCGCCCCGTCGATCGCTGCCTGGAGTTCGTCGACCGAGATGCCGAGTTCTGTGGCCAGGGCCTCCTGGAATGTCATAGTGACATCCTGAGGCCCCCCGGTGTCAGGAAGAGGCGTCGAGACGTCGCTCTGGGCGTACGTGAGCCCGGAAAATCCTCCGAGCAATACCGTCGATGCCATCAACACACCGGCGAATGCAAGAACCCATCGTTTCATTGCGTTCTCCCACGGTCTGCATTGAATGCCGGCTGACCGCACTCGCGGGTCAAACGTGACCGGCAGCAGCTCCAACGTTCACGGTATTTCGCCGAGTTCAGAATTGGATCGGAGCATGCTCAAGAATGGCTTGGAACGCGGCACGGTCCTGTCACTGAGTAGAATGTGCGCGGCATCGGCAACGAACTCTGGAGCGATTCATGATCAGGGACGGTGAGCGAACGGCAGCAATGGCGAATGCGCTTCAAGCGCTGGCGCCGGATCGATTCGGCTTCCGTCCTCATTTGCAGGGGTGGCTACGCGATTTTCCCAAGGTCGGGAGCGTGGCGTTCGCGCGTTTGGCGTGGCCGCACAACCAGGTTCATTCGTACGATGAGGACGCTTCTGGCGTCGTAAATACCAACGCCTTGTCACTCCTTGTACCTCTGCAACAACGAGTTTGGGGGTTCCCACCGGAAGAGGTGGTGCCGGTCAATGTCCTGTCGATCCTGGAGGACACCGGCGGCGGGATCATTGTCGCCTATGAGGAGTCAAAGGGATTCAATGCCGAGGGGTGGCTTGGATTTGCCATCGGGATGGGAACCCGCTCGGGTGTGCACTACTCCCACATGCTTGGCGTGCGTGAGGACGTGCGGGGAATTGGGAACCTGGGCTGGTGCCTGAAAGTACTGCAGGGCTTTCTCGCGGCAGAGTCTGGCCATCATGCGATGACCTGGACGTTCGATCCGATGCGCGGCGCCAACGCTCGCCTGAATCTGGAGAAGCTCGGATCGAAAATGATCAACCTGACTATCGACAAATATGGCTTGATGCGAAGCTCGCTGTACGGCGATGTGCCCACTGACAGGTTCACCGCGTATTGGGATTTACTCGACTTCCGGACTCACGGACGTCTTGACGCCGTCCACGAAGGACGTCATGTCTCGCTCGAGGAGAAGGATCTGCAATCAATACCTGAAGCGACCGTGGACACGCTGGATGAAGTAGTGGCACTCAGCCCGGAACTGGTCCGCTACCGGATTCCGGGGAACATCGACGAACTGATGCGTCATGAGCCGGCGCGCGCGGTTGCCTGGCGACAGGAGATGAGACAGGTGCTCGGAGCGTTGATGACGGTGCGTCGCGCGGAACTCCGTTCGGCAACGATGCAGGAGGGTCCAATTGGGGTGACAATCGGCATCGACCCGGGTGACTATCTGGTCGAGGGTTTCTCCTCCTGGATCGATCGCGAGAGCGAGGAGCGGGTGAGTTATTACATTCTCAGGAAGGGGGAGCAGCCGTGAGACTGACCCGTATCGACGTGCATTTGGTCCGGCTTACCTTGCGGGCGCCGTTTACGACATCCTTTGGCACCTACCGGGAACTCGACCGGCCATTTGTGGTGATCTACACCGACGACGGGCTGACCGGCATTGGGGAGTCGCCCACACACAGCGATCCGGCCTACAAATCGGAGTGCGACCCCCCTTCCGTACTGACCTCCCTCAGAGAGTTCATTCTCCCTGCGGTGGCAAGACGTCAACAGGAAATCGGCTCGATTGGCACGATCGAAGACTTGCGCGCCTCGTACAGTTGGATCAAGGGCGCGAATTTCGCAAAGAGCGCCGTCGAAGCGGCGCTGTGGGATATCGAAGCCCAGCGGAGCGGACAGTCACTGGCGACGTTCTGGGGCGGAAAGCGAATGTCATTCCCTGTGGGCGTGAGCATCGGCGGGACGACCATCGAGGACGTTCTCAGCCGGGCTGACAAAGCCGTCGAACTTGGCTATTCGCGTCTGAAGGTCAAGATCTGGCCCGGATTCGATGTCCAGGTAGCGACCGCGCTGCGGGAGGCACATCCGGACACGCTGCTGCAGGTGGATGCCAATTCGGCCTACGATCTTTCGACCTGGCCGACTCTGAAAGGACTGGATGGCCTCGATTTGCTCCTGATCGAGCAGCCTCTCTTCGATGACGATATCGTTCTGCACAGTGAAATTTCCAAGGAGTTGAAGACTCCGGTTTGTCTCGATGAGAGCATTCATTCCCTGCGAGATGCGCAGGCTGCTATGCATCTTTGGACGCGCAACGGCATCCTCGATCGCCTGATCATCAACGTGAAGCCACCACGCGTTTCTGGTTTCAGCGAAGCGATCGAGATCATTGGAGCATGTCACGATCACGGGGTGAAAACCTGGATCGGAGGCATGCTCGATTCTGGCTGGGGCAAAGCGATGAACCTCAATCTGAATGCGTTGGAGGACATCGATCTGCCGGGAGACCACTTCTCACCCGGAGGGGCGTACTTCGAGCAGGATCTTATTCCCGAGTCTCTCACGGCGCCGAACGGGATTTTCACGCTGGGCGATGGCGTTTCCACCGGTGTTCCCTTCGACTGGGATGCGTTCGAGCACCTCGGCAGCAAAGTTTTTTCGATCGACCTCAACGAGTAGGAAGGGACGACCCAGATGACAGGAGCGTGTTCCCATCTCGACCAAATCCAACCGGTCACCCCGAGCGCGAGGGGTTGTGAAGAGTGCCTGCGCATGGGAGACAGCTGGGTGCATCTGCGCATCTGCCTGACCTGCGGTCATGTAGGCTGCTGCGACAATTCGAAGAACAAGCACGCCACGAAGCACTTTCAGGCATCGCAGCATCCGCTCATCCAGTCCTTCGAACCGGGAGAAGACTGGCGATGGTGCTACATCGACGAGGTGTACCTCCCCTGACGGGGGTAACAGCACATGTTCTCGAGAGTTTTCGATTGACTGGTACACGCGGACATGAGCTGAGAACAGGTTGAAAACGGTTTCGTCTCTACTCTGGCATGTACAGCAAAAATGAGCGGTGGACCGGCGCTTGCCGGTCCACCGCCTTAAGTTTGGCCATTTGTCACAAAGGATTGACATCGGGGCACAACTCTGTACGGTTGGTATGAACCCACCTTCCGTGGAGAGGAGGCCCCGATGGTTGTTCATGATACGTTGTTCCCTCGTCCCT
>JBFWRO010000017.1:0-13772 GCA_050248865.1 Thermomicrobiales bacterium
TGACGAAGTCGTCCGCCGGTCGGCTAACGATTTCCAGTGGCGTTCCCGTTTGCACGATCTCACCCTTTCGCATGACGACGACGCAGTCAGCCAGCCGCACCGCCTCGTCGATATCGTGGGTGACGAACAGAATGGTCTGTTTGAGCTCACCGTGGATTCGCAGCAATTCTTCCTGTAGCCGGTTCCGGGTAATGGCGTCGAGCGCCCCGAATGGCTCGTCCATGAGCATCATCGACGGGTCCACCGCCAGCGCCCGGGCCAATCCAACTCGCTGCTGCTCCCCTCCGGACAGCTGCGCTGGATAGCGTTTGCGATACTCCTCCGGCAGACCGATCAGGGCCATCAGTTCGGTAATCCGTGTATCGATCTCCGGCTTCGACCACTTCAGCAGTTTCGGCACCACTGCGACGTTCTCTTCGATCCGCATGTGTGGAAACAGCCCCGTTTGCTGGATCACATAGCCGATCCTTCGTCGCAAATCCGGAGCGCTCATCCCGCGGACGTCTGCGCCGTCGATCAGGATCGTCCCCGAAGTCGGCTCGATGAGTCTGTTCACCATCTTCAGCAAGGTCGTCTTGCCGCAACCGGACGGACCGAGCAGCACCACGAATGTGCCTGGCTGGATCGTCAAGGTCACCTGCGAGACTGCAGCGCCGGTGCTTCCGGGGTAGACGCGGCTGACATCTCGAAATTCGATCAGGCTGCCGTGACTCTCCGATTGTCCTGGTTCATCCGATGTGTTGGTCATGGAAATGCGATCCGCCTGATCGTCGCAGCGATGATGGTGAGTGCGGAATCGGCCACGCTCATTATCAGTTCACTGGTTCGAGGAAGATTACCCGGCGGCGATGAGTCCCTGCTCGATCATGAAGTCGCGGGCAACCGTTTCCGGTTCCTGACCATCTTCACCGATGACTGCTCCGTTCAGCTGACTCATTACCTCATTGGTAATGATCGGCGCGAGCGGATTCAGAATGTCAGGAATCGACGGATTCGCGTCGATCGCGGCCTGTCGCACGACCGGGGACACGTTGTACGGCGGCCAAAGCTCCAGATCATCAGTCAGGACGACGAGATCGTTGATGGCAATCTCCGCATCTGTCGAAAACGCCAGGACGACGTTTGCATCACCATCCATAAGCGCCTGATATTTGATTCCCGGCGCCACGCCATTGACGGTAGCCTCGAAATCTCCATAGACCCTGCGAAGCCCCAGCAGACCGTCCTCCCGTTCTTCGAAGTCGACTGGCGCCGAGAATACGAGGTCGACATCTCCGGCCAACGCCACCAGATCGCTGATTGTGGTCAGTCCATGCTCTTCAGCAAACGAGCGTTGCACTGCCAGAGCCTGAGAATTGCTCATCGGTGTGGGCTCGAGCCATACCAGGTCGAACTGCTCCTTATACTGGTCGCGAACGTAGGCATATACCGCCCCTGCCGTGTCTGATACAGGCGAAGCCTCGGCAGCCGGAGTGCCGTCACCGCCCTCCAGGGCGGCTTCGACTGTTGATCCGAGCACCACAAGGAGACCCGTCCCGGTGTACTCGGGGTAAATGTCGAGTTCGCCGGCCAGCAGCGACTCGTGCGCGATGACAGTCCCGCCGAGATTGAGCTTTCGCTCCACACTGAGTCCTGCGTCCTCCAGTAACAGTGCGTACATCTCACCAAGAATGATCGACTCCGCGAAGTCCTTTGAACCGACGCGAATCGGTTCCTGGGCAAATCCCATCTCAGCTCGCCCAAGGGTCAATGCCGCGGCTGCCGCAATCGAACCCTTGACCGCCGTTCGTCGTGAGATCGTCTGCATGTCGTTTTTCTCCTCCATCCATGTACCGGACATTGCGGCGTGTGCCGCTACGATGCTGCCGCCGGAGGCGTGACGAGCCGTTCCAGGCTTGCCAGCGTGACTTCGGCGCTCAACGCGAGTAGTGTGACCGGGATCGCCCCGACCAGGAGCAGGCTGAAGTCATAAAGTGTCAACCCGCTGGTAATGAATCTGCCAAGTCCTCCCGCGCCAATAAACGCGGCTAGTGTAGCGCTGGCGATTACCTCGACCGCAGCGGTGCGAATGCCCGCGATAACGACGGGAAGAGCCAGCGGCCCCTGCACGCGAACGAAAACCTGCCATTCGGTCATGCCCAGACCACGGGCATTCTCGAGCAGAAACGTATCAACCGATCGCAGCCCCGCGTCTGCATTGATAATCAGTGGCGGCCCGGCCAGCACCGTGAGTGCAACGAGGGCCAGCGTGAACGACGTTGGCCAGAACGGCGCCCAGTCCCCGATATCACCTCGATAGGGATAGAGGAGAAAAAGCACGGCGATACTCGGCACTACCCGTGCCGCTGAGACCAGCCCCACAATCGCGGGACCGGCGCGCGCAGTTCTCGATGCCAGGACACCCAACGGCAGAAATATCAGCATCCCAAACAGGAGGGAAAAGCCGCTGAGCTCGATGTGCACGCGAAGCGCCTCCAGGAATCGATCCTGGTTCGCTTGAATGTAATCCCAGCTCTCGTTTAGCAGATCCACGCAGCTCCCCAATTCCCCCAGTCACGACCTGCGTTGCAGAAACCATGCCGCACCAGACTAACGGTCAAGGCCTCCTTCTGTGAGATGCAGTATCGACCACCAGCGGTAACCACGTGTCGCCTCGACGCTGGTTTAAGGTCTGTAGTGGCATTTCCTTACCCGGCGCCGCGAGCCGAGACCAATCGTTGGTGGAACTCATCGACCATCCTCAAATGCTCTGGTTTCATCAGCACCGACCGAAAGACGAGTAGATCATCAGTATCCCACTGCAATTCATGGCTGTGGAGCAGCTGCCGATTCGCCCGCAATGTCGCCAGAAAAAGCTGCTGCTCGGGCGGTGCATGCATCAGGTCGGTGAAAACACGTTGCGTCAGAGTCGAAACGGCAGACGTCGTTCTGCTCCCATCCTCTGGAAGCGCGTAGAAGGCGATGATATCCAGATCCGGGTCGACGACCAATCTCCACTGAGCATCCTCCCGCAGGAGCTCACTCCAGCGGAGCGCGGCGAGCCGGGTCTTTCTCAAGATCGCTCCGATTCCCTGATGCGCCTCCAGCGGCAGAACGCGCAGCGTCGCCCACAACGCCGCCGCTGCGGCCCCAGCCCGGGAGCACTCCAGACTAATTTCACCAAGGTGAAGCTCGTCCGAGGTGAAATAGGTGTACGGAGAATCGTGCCGGTAGAACCGTCCCACTGAAGAGTCCCGGAAAAGAACTGAACCGCAACCGTAGGACTGCAGGCCATGCTTGTGTGGATCGATGACGATACTGTCAGCCTCTGACATCGCGGCCAGGGCGGCGCGGGTTTCCGGCCTCAGCAGGGGCGCGGAACCTTCCGCCAGCAATCGGAAAAACCCTCCGTAGGCAGCGTCGATATGCACGCGGGCGCCGTGGCGGCGCGCCAGACGAACAATTTCGTCGATCTGATCGACTGCCCCCACAGAGGTTGTTCCCGCAGTAGCGACGATCGTGCCAATCGTTCCGGTTGCGAGACTCGACTCCAGAGCATCGAGGTCCATTCTGCCCGCTTCGGTCGCTGGGATGGTGTGCCCCTGCACTCTGAGAACCTGACACATTCGCTCATGGGTATAGTGGGCAGCTTCGGAGTACGCAATCCCCTTTTCCGGATGAATCTCTCGCGACACCCACAGCGCTTCAAGATTGGCAATGGTGCCACTCGACGTGAGATGACCCAGACTGGTCTCCGCGGGAAAGCCGCACATCGTGCTGAGCGCCCTTACGACCTCCAGCTCCAGCCTTGCCGTCGCCTGGCCCCCATCCAGCGCATGGGCGTTCGGATTGATTCTCTGCGCCATGGCGTAGGCGGCCGCTGCAACCGGATGCGGCGGTTTGAGCATCTGCCCGGCGTAAGAGGGATGGAAAAAGGGGTAATTGTCCCTCAGTGCCTCTGCCAGCTCATCCAGTACCGCCAGTGATACCTCTGGCGCAACCGCCAGCGACTCATCGGCGTCGATCTCAGGCCAATGCTGTTCCCATTCGCCGATTTTGCCTGTCCCGGCGGCAAGCATTTCGCTCCAGTCGTCCGGCCGCATGACTAGCTCGATTCTCCACTGATGGCCGGCACCGCAGTCCCGGCCTTGACCGGCTCTCTCATGGATCGTTGCGACAGTTGCAGGACTTCCGCGTCGGTCGGCAGGATCATCGCCAGAACAATGGCGACGCCGCCGATGACCGCCCAGGCCCGCATTGCGTCCTGAATACCATAAGCATCGGCCACAGCCCCCATTGCTGGAACGCCAATCGCGCCCATGACAAATCCCATGCCGAGTATCAATCCCGAAGCCATTCCGGCTCGTCCGACCATCATCTGCTGGGCCATGACCAGCAGCAGCGGACCTGTTGAGCTGGCAAGTATCCCGATCAGAATCGCGGAAAGAAACCCTGGATTCCCAGGGAACTGAGCGAAGAGCAGCACAGCGGGGACGGAGAGAACAGACGAGATGATCAGCAAAGGCTTTCTGCCATGCCGGTCAGCCAGGGTGCCCACGCCAACAGTGCCCAAAGCGCTCGAGATGAGCAACGTCGTCGAGAGCGCCGCGTAATACGCCCGAGAATACCCGAGCTCCTCATACCAGAGCGGGATGAACGCGCTGATGCCGAAGAGCACCCAGGCGCGCATCATCATCAACGAGATGACCCGCGACAGCGGCCGCCACGGAATCGGAGGAGGCTCCCCGGCTGCACCACGCCGGCGCCTGATCCGCTGGGTGATCCCCTGCATCTGGACGATCATGAAGATGGCGATGAGTCCCCCGGGCAAAATCATCGCCACCGTCCCGTGGATGCCCGCCAGCGTGAAAACGACCGCGGCGATCAGCGGACCGATCGCCACGCCGAGCGTTCCGCCGGTGACATAAACCGACATCGCCGTGTTGCGTTGCTGATCATCGATGACCGCGTTTGCGGTCACCGCGCCCATCGGGTGGTAAGCGCCCGATCCGATGCCGGCAAGTGCCGCCAGAAGAATGAGTACAGGGAAACTGGGAGCGAGCCCGATCAACGCAAAGGTGATGGCGGTCCACATCAGGGCCAGACCGATCAGACGCGTCCCATGCTTGTCGGTGATATAACCAAAAATCGGTTGCGTCAGCGAGGCGGCGCCGCTATACGCGAGAGATACGAGCCCGACCGTTTTCAGATTGAGATCGAATTCGTCGGTCAGAAGAGGGTAAAGAATTGGCAGGACGCCGGAGTACATATCAACGGTCAAGTGCCCCAGCGTCAGGGTCAGCAGGGCCCGGTTGCGAATAACATCCAGTCGAGAGCCGGCAGAACGGCCCTTCGCCGACGATGAATCGCCAGTTGTCCGATGGTTCACGTCGAAATCCTGAAGATCCTGATTTGCGGTCCGAAAGATGGTTACGGGGCATTCCGCCGGACCGGTGGGCATCGTACCAGCCGGTTGCGCTGATAACAATGACCGCACACAGACTCGATGCAAGCCTGAGGACCGCGATTCGCGGTACCATCAGCGAATGTCGGCCGCCGGCGCCAGCAGTTTCATCATCGGCACTTCTGAAACGGACGATCCTATGAACAGCCTTCGTGACGCGATTCCCGCAAGAATTAGCTCGGATCTCCAGAAGCTCTTCCCGAATGGCGTGCCCGGCGTATCTGTAGTGCAGGCACGTATCGAAAACCTGAGCCAGGAAGAGCTCGCCACTCGCTTCGCGTCTTCGGTTGCTCAACTGGATCAGGAACGAATCCGCAGCTTCGGGGCGAGACTTGCCGACTACGGCGCAGCCCACGGCATCGAGGTCCCTGCCGAAGTGCGATCAGGCGATACCCGGGCAATCGGACAACTCCTGGCCCGCACCGCCAAGAGTGAAAAGGGCATCAACGGAACGCTGCGATTCCTCCAGCTGGCGACAGGAGGAGGCGGATTGACAGGCGCTGCGATGGCAATGACGCCATTCGGGAAAATGCGGAGACTCGGCCTGCTTGGCATGCTTTCCGACCCGAAAACTCGCTCGGTCGTCGGTCCCCTGATTTCGGGGCTCTTTCGCAAGCCGTGAATCATGGATTCGTAGCGATTCGGTCTCGAATGGGACAGGCATTGCGACGCCTTCGGAGTGATGCTGGCGTGGCATGCATTGGCGTTGCTCAGACAGGTTGGAGGCTGGAGCATGGCTGATCGAGTAGTCGTCATCGGCGCCGGAGTCGTTGGCCTGACCTTGGCCTGGTCGCTCGAACGACGCGGCTGGAGCGTGACCGTTCTCGAGGCGCGCACGCCCGGTTACGGCGCGTCCAGAGTCAATGCCGGGCGAATCTGTCCGACGCATGGCGATCCGGTGCCGGCTCCCGGTCTCGTCCGCCAGTCCATGGAGTGGATGCGCCATTCCGACAGTCCGCTGTACATTCAACCCCGGCCAAGCATCGATCTGGCGCGCTTTTTGTTCGTCTTCTGGCGACACTGTAATCAGAAGGCATACGATGCCGGTTGCGAGGCGATGCAGGAGCTGGGACGAAACACCCTCTCTCAGCTCGAGGCGATTCGTGCCAGCGGGGTCGATTTCGAGGAGCACGCGCGCGGCACGTTGCACGTCTACGAATCGCCACAGCGGCTCGAGAAGTCATTTCGGCATGCGCAGGACTATCTCACCAGTCACACCGTCGAGGTCGGCACGCCGCTCCTCGGGGATGAGCTGCGACAAATCGAGCCATCATTGTCAGACCATGTAATCGGTGGCTATCTGGTGGAAGAAGATCGGCTCGTGCGATCCGACACGCTGACCTCCGGTCTTGCAACCTACCTTCCAACCAGGGGAGTCGATCTGCGCAGCGGTGTCCAGGTCACCGGCCTGGACGTCACCGGCGACCGCGTGACCGACGTGCGCTTCAAGGGCGGCAGGATCGAAACGGATGCAGTAGTGATAGCCGCGGGATCGTGGTCACCGCAACTCGCGAAAATGGCGGGTCGCCGTGTGCCGATTCAGCCCGGAAAGGGGTATTCGCTCGACTATTCGCCGCCGCCCGTCGAGATTCGCAACCAGCTCCATGTCGACTTCGGCAGTCATGCAGTCTCGCCGTTCGATGGAATGACGCGACTGGCCGGAACGATGGAGCTCTCGGGGATCAACGAGCGAATCCGACCTGAACGAGTAGAGGCGATCGTCCGAAGCGCTGCACGGACGTTTCGCGGTTGGCCGACCGATCTGCGGATTCCCACAATTGGCAGCGGGTTGAGGCCGTTGTCAGCCGATGGCCTGCCGCTGATTGGCTATCTTCCCGGCTATCGCAATCTCGGTATTGCCGCTGGGCATGGAATGCTCGGGCTGTCGCTCTCCCCGTCGACTGGCGAAGCCCTCGCCGAGCTGATGAGTACCAACGTCATGCCGGACGTGCTTCGGCCTTTTGCACCGGGACGGTTCGGCCGACTCGCCTGATCCACCAGGCGGACAAATGACCGGCCGGGGTGTGCTCTCCCCAACCGGTCATAATGCATGTGAATTCTCGTTCCTAAATGTCGTCGGCGCGTTCAGATTCCGTGACTGGCTCGGGTTCCGTCGCTGGTTCAGGTTCGGGCATGCGATTCGGCCCGAGTGTGTCCCGCAGAAACCGCGCCGCGCGTTCACCCACTGCCCAGCGGGATTCTCCTTCAGCCTTTTCATACGAATGCGAAACCTCAAGCTCCTGCATGATTCCCAGCAAGTTGTCGAGTTGCTCCGCGCGGCCTTCCGACGCCCGGTCAGTGCCGATCAGCAGAAGCGGTGACTCGACCACGCCGATGAAGGTCGAAGGCGTGCGCAAGGCATGTTTGCCACGTTGGAGCGACGGCAATCCGAAATTCCTGGCCTGCCAGTTCCGCCATTCAGGCGTTCCCTGGTCGAATTCATCGTCCCAGTCGACGATCGGGTCGATGGCCACCACTGCCGACGCGATGCCCGGGCGTGAACCCGCCAGCACAAGCGCAAGTGCCCCACCATATCCGGAGCCGACGACGGCAACCGATTGGCCTTCGACTGATTCGAACTCCCGCATTGCCTTCATCGTGTCGACAATTGTCAGAATCTCGACGTCAGCCGACGACGCAGTGCTCAAGGCATTGCGCACCTTTTTGCCCAACCCCGGAGAGCCCGGCAGACTCGGGGTAAAAACGGCGAACCCGGCTCCGGCCAGCGCTTGCTCGAGCGGCTGAAAGGTCGCGTCATTACGGGAGCCAGGCTCATCGCGCAGCACGAGGACTCCCGGAGTCAGCCCTTCGGCAGCGGGATCGCGGTAGAGCAATCCTCCGAGTTTGGTGCCGTCGCTTGTCTCATATTCGACGAACGTCGGCAGAATCAGCGGCCGTCCCGCATCCCAATCGATCGGCGCCGGAAGAATCGTGCGCTCGGCATCTTTCTTTGTATCCTGGACGATGAAGTGAGAGCCGCCCGTTGCGGGTGCAAAGCGATAGACGACCCGTTTGCCTGGCAACCAGCGCGGCGCTGACGCGACGCCCATCCCCGGATCGATGAGCTCGGCGCTGGCGCCGCTGGTTGCGCGTTCACCGAGCCGAACTTCGCCCTTCAATCCTCGCGTGTACAGCAGGCGAGAACCATCGGCGTTATACCGTGGTTCGTCTTTATCGCCTGCCTCACTGGCGAGATTCCAGCCTGCCGAATTATCAGGATTGACAACACCGACATTGAGCCACTCGCCTTCATCGGTAATGAACCCGACTTGCGTCTTTCCCGGATTCCATCGCAAGTCATGCCGTCTTGCGGTTTTCTTGGTCGCCTGTTTGGTTTCTCCGGTTGCAATCGAGACGGTCCACACGTGATCGCCGGACCAATCCCCGTCGGAAAACCGCCGCAAAAAGGCGATGCGCGTGCTATCGTCGGACCAGCACGGCTCCCGGTCATCCTGACCAGACTCGGTCCAGGTCAGTTGAATAACAGGTCCGTCACCGGTTGGCAGTGCCACGCAGATCGAGCTTCGGCCGTCGCGATTGGAGACAAAGGCCAGCAGCGATCCGTCAGGAGACCAGCGAGGCTGCCGATCGGAAGCGTTGTGTCGCGCGACGAGTACGCAATCCCCCCCATCGACTGGCACGAGCCAGATCGCCGTCGGGCCGCCGGCATACTCGCTGCCAGTCATTGCCAGCCAATTCCCGTCCGGCGACCACTGGGGTCCATCTCTGTCGATGACTGGAACAAATGGAAGCCCCATCGATCGCCGGCTCGAGCCATCCAGAGCGTAAAACCACAATCTGGTTTCACTGGCATGGCCGGGCTGTAAGAAAGCCAGTGTCGTGCCGTCCGGAGACGGATTCCCTGGTCCCGGCTCCGGCGGGTCGGCCATCGGTTGCCAGTCATTGCGAAGCGCGGCGGCCGCCAGTGACTCGGCCGGGATGGGAGAGCGAGCCTCGCCCTGCTCATCTGGTTCAACTGGAGGACCGTCTATCCGCTCTGCCGACCCGACGTCTGCGGATTCACCGTCCAGTGCTCCGGATGCCATCGGCGGCTCATCGACCGGACCGCCTTCGGCAACCATCGCAGCCGCTTCGAGAGCATCTTCGGCGAGCTCTGAGTCCGCGGTTTTCTCGCCACGCTGCTCAACGGCACGTGCGGTCGTCCTATCGACAGACGCAGCGATTTCCTCGGCCTGAGCGACCTCATCGACCCGTTCTGTCACATGTCCCTTCCGTGTGCTCATGCAATGTCCCTGTCTCGTGTTGCGGAGTCGTTCGTATCGTGGCGAACAGTTTCGTCAGCACGCATCCAGCCGGTAACTATAGCGCCCCTCAGGGAAGCCGCCCGAGTATCTCATGGAACGCGTATCCTCATGAGCTGAATCCGGGGCTGAATGTCTGTCAGCGGCAGCCAGTTTCCAGCAATCGCCCGGACGCGTTGCTGTTCGGAGAGGAACATCGTGACGACGCATGAGCGGCAGATCGTCCGTCCGGCCACTTCGCTGGATATCGAGGCCATCACCGACATATACAACGAAGGTATTGCCGATCGGGTCGCGACCCTTGAAACTGAATTGCGAACTCCAGCCGAACGGCAGTCTTGGCTCGAATCCCGAGACGATCGCACACCCGTCTTTGTTGCTGAGCGTGAAGGCGAAGTCGCGGGATGGGGGTCGCTCAACCGATTCAACCCGCGCGAAGCCTATCGCCACGTTGCTGATTTTTCGATTTACGTCGCCCGGGATCATCGCGGCCAGGGAATAGGGTCGATGCTCCTGACCACGTTGATTGAATCGGCGAGAGACCTCAGCTACCACAAACTCGTGCTGGCTGCGTTTCCGTTCAATACCGGCGGAATGCGTCTCTATCGACGACATGGATTTCGTGAGGTCGGCATCTATCGAGAGCAGGGCGTTCTCGATGGTGCATGGGTCGACACCATCATCATGGAACTAATCCTCGACAACAATCCGCCGCCTCAGGCAAATCTGCGGAAGCGCTAATCCCGCTCCGCTGGCCGCAACGCCAGACTGGAAATTGCGATGGCCATCCCAAACAGCAGGACTCCCAGTGGGACATGCCACGCCTTGGCATCGGCTGACTCACGTCCGGAATATCCGAGACCTGTCTGGGCAAGCGTCAGGAGCACGAGCATCCCGTTCGCCAGGAGGAGCTGACGTCCCCATGCGCCGGGAAATCTCATCAGGATTGTCATCACCGTCTGCAACACGACGACGAGAAAAAACACATTTGCGATGACCTCGTGCAGATCGAGCAGGTTTGCTTCGCCTTTGAACAGCCACTGGCTGGCGAGTATTGCCTGAACCAGAACTGATATCGCGGTGACGAAAGTGAGAATGCGATAAGCGGGAAGCCACTCGGGTTTGCCGATCGGCGCTCTCACCAGATCACTGTGCATACCAAATCTCCAGAATGAATGAACCCTCTTTCCTGTGTGCTTCCCTGGCACGCCATGCCGGGACCGTCACAGATTACTCGGGTTCCGTTACGAACGCGATAATGTCCCTGGTCAGTTGGTCGGTGTCGATCAGGGAGGTCAGTCGCTCGCCAAGGTTCTCCGCCAGATAGTGGCCTGCCTCCCGATCGGCAATCGCCGCGATATGTCCGCGGATAGCCTCCTCATCGACTGCGCCCGTCGCCGCAAGCGCTGTCGCGATGCCGCGCAGTCGGATCTGTGTCATCGTCAACTGCGCCGCGAGATGCGCAACGACGAGGGTAAGGGCTTCGACTGCCGATTCTTCATTCGCGTGACCACCCACCTGACTGAGGTCACTCATCAGAGACGCATTCAGACCGCTGATTGCGAAGATGTGTGACCATTTGTCCGTCCTGTGCGTTTTGCCACTGAAGCGTCGAAAACGCGCTCGGGAAATGTGGCGGTGAAGCAGAAGAGGAGTAACGAGGTTCGCTCTTTGGCATACTGTACGTACGCGAATCGACAGGGAGTCGCGAGGTATCTGAAGGAATGATCTGGATGAAACGAGGATTCGCCATAGTAATCGCTATTCTCGCTGTTACGCTGGGTGCCCAACAAGGCGCCGCCCAGCCATCTACGCCTGAGGCCGATCAGTGCCGGTCGCCTCTGATCGTCGATGCTCCGGACTTTCCGGTGATTGCTTCGCCTGCTCCACCGACTCCCACGCCATTGTCTGATGGTACCGCTCCATCGGCTGCGTTTGCATCTCCGGCTCCGGAGCCGTTGGTCCCTGCACCCGAAGAGGTCGTAGCTGGCGTCGAGGCGCTGGCTGAATCACTGGCAGCCTGCATTTCGTCGGGAGACACCGCTGTGGTGGCCGAGCTGACATCTGCCGAGTTTCGCGGCGATCTCTATGGTGGAGGGGAGCGCCTCTCCGTCGAGGAGTACGTGGAGATCGTTGCCGGCGGTGAGCCCGTACCGACGAGAATCGAAAACCTCACGAATGTTCAGTTCGACGGGATCAGGACCGTAGGCGCCGATCTGACGCTTGTGCGAGGCAACCAGCTGCTCCTCGAACGATGGACGTTTCTCTTCATCGAATCTCGTGCGAGTGGGGGCACCCCGGTTGCGGCAAACGAAGGTTCATGGCGTGCGCACCGCATCCAGCCGCTTGGAGCACCCGATTTTTCCCCGGCCGAGACGCTGACTGCCACGCTGAGTGAGTACGTGACCGATCTGGACGCCGACCGGATGGAAGGACCCGAGTTGCTCATCGCTGGCCGAAATGAGGGAGTCGAGGCCCACGAAATGCTCGTTCTCCGCGTAGCCCCTGGCGCTGACGTCTCCGATCTGCTGCGTTCACCGGATGGCGGCATACCCGATGGCATTGCGATCGTAGGTCAATTGACGCTGCTGCCCGGCGAATCGGGGGAGATCGCGCTGGTGGACCTCGAACCGGGTGATTACGCCATTGTCTGTCTCTTGCCGGACGCTGCCGGTGTCCCGCATCTGGCTTTCGGGCAACAGGCAACGTTCCAGATTACTGGTCCGTAACCGCCCGATTCTTTTGGAAATTTACAACGATTTGAGCGGCCTCGTAAGCGGGTAAACGCCTGCGCACGCTTCCCAAAGTCGCGCACGACTTTTTCGTGACGAAGGCGGAATCGTGCATTACACTCCGAATGTTCCAAAAAGCAGTCCGGTCGATGCGGACGTGGGGTTGTGTTTCGCGAAAAGCAGGAGGAATAATGCGAATGTTGAGTCGTCTGAAAATTGGCGTGTTGGCCGTTGTTGCTACATTGCTGGCAATTGGCGGTAGTGGCATCGCCACAGTGACGGCACAGGATGCTTCTCCAGTGGCCATGGAGTGCGTGTCGCCCGGATTGCCCCCGGGAACACCGACTCCCATGGACGAAGGCATGGAGGGGATGGACATGGCCTCACCAGAGGCCATGGATGAAATGGCTTCGCCGGAAGCCATGGAAATGCCGGAAATGCCGCCGGCCCCAGTAGGCACGCCTGCTGAAGGCGAGACTCTCGCCGCGGTCGAAGCGGCAGCGGCAAACTACGCAGCGTGCGTGAACCAGGGTTGGGCTACGGGTGACCCGTCGCTCTATGTCGCGCTGGAATCTGCCAATTTCATTATGAATAGCACCGGCACGGGTAATCCATACGATCGTGTCGCTGGCGAGATGGGCGGTCCCTTCACCTCGTTCGAGGTAACCGACATCACCAATGAGCAGGTCTTCGATGACGGTCGAGTGGGCGCCAACATTCACGGCCTCATCAATGGCACGTTCATCGTCAATATTCTCGCGGTCTTTGTCGAGGAAGACGGGACATGGAAGTACGATGAAGAGTTCTTCCAGAGCCCGGACACGTCATTTGCCTCCGGTGTGACCGTGATGGGAATCGACATCATCGAGACGACCGACGAGGCGACGGGACAGGTAACCTACGCATTCCAGTTCCTGGGCGCGCCAACCGCGGTCCAGAACGAAGTCATCACCCTCAACGTCACGAATAAGGGTGTCGAAGCGCATGAAGCGCTTGTCATGGTGCTGCCCGAGGGCGCGGATCCCATGGGACTCCTGGACGAATCGGTTTCGTTCGACGACGTTCAGTTCGTCGGCTTCGCTGCTCCGATCTTCCCGGGCGAGACAGCCGAGATGGCCTTCCTGAATCTGGAGCCTGGCGTGTACACGATCGTCTGCTTCTTCCCAGGCCCAGACGGCACGCCACATATCGTCAATGGCATGGTGGCGCAGTTCGAAGTCACAGCGGCCGCGTAGTTTCAAACGGGTTTTAGGCGGGATGGGGTTTCCCCCATCCCCCGAACCCCGGCGGTGATCGCCGGGCGTCGTTTCTAACGTTCAAGGAGTCATCAGATGG
>JBFWRO010000018.1:0-13748 GCA_050248865.1 Thermomicrobiales bacterium
GCCGCGGCCCGTTCCCACCATGACCGCAGTCGGTGTGGCCAGACCCATTGCACAGGGGCAGGCAATGATCAGTACGGCAATGGCCGCCTGTAATGCCTGTTGAAAGGCGGGTTCAGCACCGGCGAGATACCAGATTGCAAACGTAAGAGCGCTGAGCAGGAGAACAACTGGCACGAAATAGGAAGAGATCGTGTCGGCGAGTCTCTGAATCGGCGCTTTCGATCCCTGAGCTTCACTGACGAGGCGAATGATCTGCGCGAGGGCGGTGTCCTGGCCGATGCGAGTGGCACGGAAAACGAGCGTGCCCGTCGTGTTCACGGTTGCGCCGATGACCTCATCGCCGTGCGACTTCTCGACGGGCAGGCTCTCACCGGTCAACATGCTTTCGTCGACTGCCGATTGACCGCTGATCACGACGCCATCGACAGGAATCCGCTCTCCCGGTCGCACCCTGATCAGGTCACCCACCACGACATTTCCGACGGGAATCTCGGATTCCTGGCTGTCGCGCAGCACATTGGCCATCTGTGGCGAGAGATCCATCAACGCGGCGATTGCGGAGGACGTGCGGATGCGCGCTCGCGCCTCCAGCCAGCGGCCGGTCAGGATCAAACCGATGATGACGGTGGCTGTCTCGTAATAGACCTCGGGCATCGACTGATGGCCGAGTATGCTGTCGGGGAAAAAGGTCACCGCGGCCGAATACAGATACGCAGCTGATGTGCCCAATGCCACCAGCGTATTCATATTCGTCTGACCATGTCGCGCAGCAGCCCAGGCTTGCCGGTAGAACTGCCCACCGGCCCACACCTGAATGGGCGTGGCAAGCAGGAACATGACGATGTGCTCAGTGCGCATCGAATCGAATGGCGCCCCGCCCGGCAACCAGTCGGGCCAGTACATCAGCAGCATGAGCAACGCTGACACGGCGAGCGCGGCGACCGCTTTGACCTGAATCGTGCGCAATTCGGTCAATCGACGTGCGGCGAGCTCATCGTATGCGTCGTCCGTTGCACCGGTATCACCTTCTCGAAGCGCATATCCAGCGCGCTCCACCGCGCGCTGGATCGACTCGCGCGACGCCGAACCGGTCACACTCGTGACCGTAGCGGTTTCCGTTGCCAGGTTGACAGAGACGTTTCGAACGCCTTCGACCTTGGTGATGGCGTTTTCCACCCTGCGTACGCAGCTGGCGCAGGTCATTCCGTCGACTGGCAACGTCAATGTCGACAATGGCACCGAGTAACCGGATGATTCGATCACGTCGATCAACATCTCCGGCGCTACCATTGTTGCGTCGTACTCCACCGTCGCCTGCTCTGAAGCGAGGTTGACGGAGGCAGTGTGAACGCCTGGGGTCTTCTCCAGCGCCCGTTCGACACGCCGCACGCAGCTGGCGCACGTCATGCCCTGCACCGGAAGCCGAAGCTCAGCATCCTGAGCGGCTGAAGACCGAGTGTCGATTGTGATGTCTGATCGCATAGCTGAATTGTCCCGCGGAGGCTGCACTAGTCGAACGTCAATTTATTATACCCCCCGAGGGTATTGTCGTCAATCCCGGAGTTCCGATGTCGGTGGTTGTGCTTTTAAGGATGGACAAGCGTTTCCGCGCCGGCGAGTCGTCGCTTCGGGGCGAAACGTGGAGCTCGCTTTTCTCTTTTAGAGAGTAGCCATCATCAGCGACGCAGGCCGGATGGCGTGGTGAATCGACAACCACGATACGATCGCCGAGGGGGCCTGTCTTGTGAGGAAACTGTTCGATCTGTGGGAAGTGCCAGATTCGTGGGCTGCGGGCCTGAAGCCGCGGTGCCGCTGCAAACTATCCTCTCCGGCGCAGACCCAGTGTAACACAGATACGGGCCTCCCGAACTGGAATTATTCCAGTGACTTCACGTTGATCTGATCGATGAGCACATGCCGGGCTTCGTCGAGCGTCGGTACCTGCCAGGTGGGCGTAATGTCGAAGCGGGGCATCGAATCGCCCGACTTCTGGACAGCGATGACCCTCATTCCCGCCGCAATGGCTGCCGCCACGCCAAGTGGCGAATCTTCCAGAACCACGGCGTGGCTGGGTTCCACGCCAAGCCGCTCGGCGGTTAGAAGAAAAAGATCGGGCGCAGGTTTGCCTCGCGTGACGTCGTCGCCGGTGACTTCGACATCGAACAACTCCGCAAGCCCGGTTTCGGCCAGAGAGATGTCCGCGTGAGATCGCATCCCTGAGGTGGCCAGCGCAATCGGGATGCCGGCTTCCCGCAGCGTGCGCAAAATCTCAGCCGCTCCCGGCATCGCCGTCACCGATCCGCGCAATGCCGCTTTTCGGGCCTCGCTGTACTGCTCGGTAAGCCGTTCCAGCGGCGCAGGGAGTGCATAGGCCTCCCGGGCGATAGCCATCGCCTCGGACAGGCGTCTGCCGAGCATGCGCCTCTGTGTGGCCGGATTCACCGCGATTCCATACGACGCCAGAAACGTGGCCATGGCCTTTGCGGCCAGAGGCTCAGAATCGACGAGCAGCCCATCCAGATCGAAAATTACCGCGCGAAGCGGAAGCACAGTCATGGTGTTGTTGCCTTTTCGCCTGCAATCCCCCGACTAGCAGGTGTCGATCATCAGATGTCTTCGCCGGAACTCCGGGGGTGTCCTGGAATGATTCTCATTTCAAGTGAAACGTGGCCCGGTTAGTGGGACAACGTTTGCACTAACCGTTGGATCGTATCCGCGCGATGCCGGCGGGGCAAGTAGTGCGCCCGCCACCACCTCGGGACGGCATGGTAAGGTGCTAGAAATCAGGAAAGTCACCAGTGGAAGGAACGTGAGTGAGCGCTGAAGAGCCCAATCTGGCAAAAACCGATAAAGATGGGAAACTGGAGATGCCTCCCCCACCGGTCACAACGCATCACACCCGGAAGATCGGCGGCGCCGCTCTCTCCTGGGATGCGGACTTCGGATTTCTCCCGCTTCAGTCGCAAAGTAGCGATGTCGAAGCGACCCTCTCGTTCACCTATTACCGCCTGACCGAATCGTCAGCAGATGGCAAGCCGCGGCCGCTCACGTTTCTCTTCAACGGAGGTCCTGGGTCAGCCTCGATTTGGCTGCATATGGGAGGTCTGGGACCGCGCCGCGTGCGGCTTGCCGACGATGGAGCGATGCCGCCGCCCCCATTCGAGGTCATCGACAACGATTTCACCTGGCTCACGTTCTCCGATCTTGTCTTCATCGATCCTGTAGACACGGGATACAGCAAGGCCGCAAATGACGAATTGCGGAAAAAGTTCCTCTCAACAGAAGGAGATCTCGATCAGACCGGAGAGTTCATCCGTCGTTTTCTCTCGCGATATAACCGCTGGTCCTCCCCGCTCTTCATCGCCGGTGAGAGTTACGGAACGTTTCGCTCCGCCGGGCTTGCCGGAAAGCTGGCGGAAAAGGGCATCATCTTCAACGGAGTCATTCTCATTTCGAGCGTTCTCGAGCTGGGCACCCTGTTGTTCGAATCCGGCGACGACATGCCGTTTGTGGTCTATGTCCCCACCTATGCGGCAATTGCCAGGCACCATGGCGTTCTCGACGCCGGGAAGATGGCAATGCCAATCGACGAGTTCCTGCAAAGCGTCAGAGAGTGGGCTGCCTCGGTCTTCGCTCCCGCTCTGGCTCAGGGGGCCCTGCTTTCGCAAGATCAGCGATCGCGCATTGCCGGGGACCTGTCGGCATGGATCGGGATCGACCAGGATCTGATCGAGCGCTGGGATTTGCGCGTCTCAGGAGAGCGGTTCTGTAATGAGCTTCTCAAACGCGAGGGCAGAACGGTGGGCCGGCTCGATGCACGGTTCACGGGCTTCGATCCCACAAAGCAGACCGACGATTCCGAATTTGATCCGAGCATGAGTGCTATTCGCGCGCCGTTCACCGCAGCCTTCAACTCCTATGTTCGCAGCGAGCTGGGACATACTTCCGATGATGATTATCACGTTCTCCGCAATCTCGATTGGGATTGGGGCGACGCACGCGCCGGGGCGCCTCGCACCAACACGTTGCTCGAGGAGGCATTTTCGCGGAATCCCTATCTGCATGTGCAGGTGCTTTCCGGGTATTACGATCTGGCCACACCCTTTTTCGCGACCGAGTACACACTCAACCGCTTGCGCATCGATCCAGCCCTTCGGCAGCAAATCGAGACAGTCGAATATGCCGGCGGTCACATGATGTATATCGCTCGCGACATTCTCGAACAATTACACCAGGATGTGGACGCGTTCGTTCAGAGGGCTCTGGCGGTGAAACAACATCCGCTGCGGCCGAGGTAGTTCGCGAAGCCTGGCGTACGGACGGCGCCAACCTCAGGAAGCGGTCCCAAAACACCCAGGTTCGATCGACCGCCGCCGCTGTCCGCCCGGACAGTCGCGTGCTCGATCGCGCGATGCGTCTGAGGACCAGATTTCGTGTGGGGGGAACGCAGAACAGCCGTGCCCGCCTGCGTTCCCGCGTTATCGGTCCGGCACTGCGCGGCGGGTGTGCACCTCCCGGGCCCACAGTGCCGCGCCAACCACTCCCGCCTCGTAGCTGAAATGTGCTGGCCGGAACTCCACCCGGTCGATTTCGGTCACATGGCAATGCGCGCGGGCGGCCTCCTCGATTTGCCGCCAGAAGTAGCCATGCGGCTTCACAACTCCACCGCCAAGCACGACAACCTCCGGTGCGAGCGCGGAAATCGCTCCGGCCACCCCCAGGCCGAAATGAAAACCGGCATAGTCGAGGACCTCGCGAGCGATGCGGTCCCCTTCCTGAGCTGCTTCTTCGATCATTTCCGGCACCATCTTGTTCAGATCGTCTTCGATGCGATCGCGGAGGATTGTTGTCTCACCCATGATGATCCGCCGGTTGGCTTCAGCAATGAGTGCCGGACCCGCCGCGTATGCCTCGATGCAGCCCCGGTTTCCACATCCGCATTCAGCGCCGTTCGCGCTGACGATAACGTGGCCCAGCTCGCCTCCGGCCCCGCCGACGCCGAGGTTGAGTTTTCCGTGAGCGACTACGCCGCCTCCAATCCCTGTGCCGACGGCATAGAAGATCCCCGTCGTAATCCCACGTGCCGAGCCGAAGGTCAGCTCGGCCAGGGTGAAGGCCCGGACGTCATTGATGAGCCAGGCAGGGAGACCCAGTGCCTCGGAAATTGGCCGGGTGACCTCGACATGTGGCCAGTCCCCGGGCAGGTTGGGGAGGAAGATCGAGATGCCGTTGACCATGTCGATCACACCGGGAACGGCCACACCGATCGCCTCGACGCGCAGCCCAGGATCCTCAGCGAGAAGGTCGCGGGCGCTCGAGATCATCCGCGCGATTACGGCATCGTGCCCATCCTCGCCATCCGTCGGGATTCGCGAATTTGCAACGATTTCCCCGCTCTCGTCGATCAGGGCAAACTTGATCGTCGTGCCCCCCATGTCGATTCCGAGATAGTAAACAGGCTCTGGCATGTGCTAATCCAATCGAGGAACTCGAAGAACACCGTGAAATGTGCATGGTGAATAGTGCATAGCGCATGGTGTCAGGAAATCGCTTTCACCGCCAAACCATGGTTTTGTTTTCTCGACGCTCATGGAACTCACGACGGTTGTGACGTCAGACGCTTCAAGAGTGAATTCCGCTGCGACGTCAATTGTCGGGAAACGTGGAGCGTCTGACTAAGAAGTTCTTCGGCTCTGGTCTCGTTGACATACCCAAGACGATGGCTCAGTGACAGTTGTGTGCGGAGCTCAGCCGCGGATCCCCTGGCCATCCCAAGGAAACGTGCAAAATCCCGAGTACCGCCTCGTGATTGCCCTTCAGCGATATTGGAGGGAATAGATACTGCACACCGCGGCATCTGCTGTGACAGGCCGAAACGTTCACCTGGTGGGAACGTGCGAGTCACAGTGTAGACGGCTTCTACAAGACCCATCGCATTGTTCCAGACTCGAAGATCGGAGAAATCACGCACTGTCCGGTGGTCATGCAGGGACTCCCATCTTCGACTGACCCGTGCCATGGTTCGTTAATGTGATCCTGATCGTCATCCAGGAGAATCCTCCCTGTCTCTGGTCCTTACTTCCTTCAACCAACCAGAGGTTCACGAATCTGGCTCGATTCCCGACGCACCATGCACTATTCACTCGCCACGCACTCATCGCCATCTCTAAACGATGTACGGCTTGAGCACGTCACGTGACAGCAGGAACCCTCGCTTGACCAGCTCTTCGGTTCCTTCGAACTTGCGATCTTCGTGCTCGATACTGACAACATGATCGTACCCAGCGCGGTACAGGGCTCCCATGATGGCTGGCCAGCGTGCGTCACCAAGGCCCGGCAAACGAGGGATTGCCCAACTGAAGCCGCATCCCAGAACACCATCCTGGTAAAGCATCTCGCGATCGATTTCCAGATCCTTCGCATGAAAATGAAAAATCCGGTCGGCGAAATCATGGATGACCCGAACTTCGTCGATAAACTGCCAGATCAGATGCGATGGGTCCATGTTCAGCCCAAAGTGCTCGTTTGGGATGATCTCGAACATTTTCCTCCAGATCGAAGGCGAATAAGCCACATTTTGGCCGCCGGGCCAGGTTTGCTCCCAGAGCATTGGGCAGTTTTCAATGGCAATCCTGATCTCTCGCTCCGCCGCATAGGTGACGAACGTCGGCCAGATTCTGGCGAAGGTTTCCAGGTTCTCTGCCGCACTTTTCGTCTGATCGGCGCCAACAAAGGTGCCGACGATCGGAACTTCCAGGAGTACTGCCGCGTCGATGACCTTCTTCAAGTGCTCGGCGGCGGCATTGCTCTCCACCTGATTGGGATCGAGATAATTGGGGTAGTAGGCTAGCGATGAAATATCCAGGCCAAGATCGCGGAGCATCGAGCGGACCTCTCTTGCCCCATCTTTGTCCAGTCTGGCGACGTCGATATGCGTCACGCCGCCATATCGACGATCGGCCCGTCCAACCGGCCAACAGGCAATTTCCAGGGTCTGGAATGCACTCTCCGCCGCCCACTTTGCGATCTCCTCGAGTGAGAGATTGGGGAATGCAGCGGTCAAAAATCCGAGTTTCACGGCACCTCTCCTCATTGGAGCCAAGTGATGACGATGTGTCTCGAGAAGTCTAACGGGCTTTGTCATCTAATTCGGCACCGGCAGTGACAGGCGGGGACGAGTCTCCCCTGACAAGCCACCAGAAAAGCAGCACGGCGGCCCTTTGCAGAGCCGCCGCTTATGTCGATTCGCGAATCTCCTTTGACGGTCAGGACCTAGGCGTCTTCGCTTTCGACAGGGAACACAGTGTCCTGCAAGGTCTCTTCGGTTTCAGCCAGATTGTCCGGCGTCACAAGGATCGTGGGCACCGACGTTTCCTTCTCAACCTCCTCACCCCGCAGATGCTGGAGGGCGACATCCATCGACATCCGTCCCATCAGGACTGGCTGCTGCATCGAAGCGGCGCGCAGTTTGCCTTCGCGAATGAGCTCGACCGACTCCGGACTTCCATCGAATCCGACCAGGATGATCTCTTCAGTCTTTCCGGAGTCTTCGATGGCGGTCCACGTGCCCAGCGTAGCCTCGTCGTGCTGCGTGAAGAAACCGCGCGCGTCCGGATTGGCCGTCAGGAGGTCGAGTGCCTGGCCCTGGGCCTCTGCGCGTGTGTAATCCTCGCTTTCCAGATATTGGGCGATCGTACTTTCACCCTCCTCGACGGCGGTCGTGATTCCCCGGGTGCGATTCTGACCATTGATTCGTGCCTGAGAGATGGTGATCATTACGACGTCTGCACCCGCCCATCCCTTGGCATCCATTTCGGCGATAAGCACCTGGCCGGCTTCGTAGGCGCCTTGCTCGTTCGACGAAATCACGAACGAAACGTAATCGCCTGAGTCCGTGCCAATATCGGCGATGATCACCGGTGTCTCCGATTCCGCCGCCAGTTCGAGCACCGCTGGAGCCGTTGAGCTGTCAGTGGGCGAAATGATGATCGCGCTGACGCCCCGCGTGATTGCATCCTGGGCATTCTGAAGCTGAGTAGCGGCGTCGTTGCGGGAGTCGTAATCGGTGACTTCAATTTCAGCGTCAGCTGCCTCGGCCGCCTGCTTGATGCCATCCGAAAGATATTTCCAGAACGGAACGTTCAGTCCAGGGGTGAGGTAGGCGATGGAATAGCTCTCCTGGGCGCGAATGACATTGGGGAAGGTCAGTCCGGCCGGAACCGCAAGTCCCGCGGCCGCGGCTCGCTTGATCAACGAGCGGCGGCTCGCCGATGCGCCGAGTGCATGATCAAAAATCTTGTGGTTCATGCGATTTCCTCCTCAGGACTTGTTTCTATACATGACCTGGTGCGCACACGGCATCAGGTCGAACGAAAACGCGAATTGGTTTTGACGACATCCTCCTTTCTCCAGAAGCGTTGGTCGTCAGGCCGCTCGGCGACTTGCCAGTCGCTCGAGAAGCACTGAGCAGATGATCACGATGCCAACAGCCGTTCCCTGCCAGAACGGCGAGACTTTCAGAAGATTGAGACCATTGTTCAGCACACCGATGAGGAAGACACCAATGACAGTGCCGACCAAGCTTCCCTTGCCGCCGAAGAGACTGGTTCCTCCAATCACGACTGCGGCGATGCTCTGAAGCTCGTAGCCCGATCCGGTGTCGGGGTCGATAACGCCCAACCTTCCCGAGAGGATCAGCGCCGCCACGCCGCACAGGAATCCCGAAACGACATAGGGAATCGTTTTGAAGAACTTTACGTTGACGCCTGAGAGTCTCGCAGCTTCCTGGTTGCTCCCAATCGCATAGAAGAACCTGCCAGGCTTTGTGCGGGTCAGAACAATATGGCCAAGGACGAAGAGCGCAACGAAGATGATTGTGTAGTACTGAATGTTTCCGATTTTACCCCGGCCAAGGATTCGGTAGGTCTCCGAAAGTCCGGTTATGGAGCGTTGGTCGGAGATGACATAGGTCAGCGACGTGCAAATCGAGAGCATCCCCAGGGTGACGATGAACGCGGCGAGTCCTCCATAGGCTACGAAAAGCCCATTCGTTAGTCCCAGGGCCGCGGCGATGATCAGTGTCGCCATCATCCCGAGTGCCACGTTGGTATGGACCATGATGGTCCCGCCACCCATCGCGGAGAGAGCGGCAATACCGCCAACTGACAAGTCGATGCCCGCGGTCAGGATGACGAACGTCTGTCCGATGGCGATGATGCCAACCGCGGTCACCTGCCAGAGCACATTGCGGATGTTTCCTTCTGTCAAAAAGTTATGGGCAAAAATGCTGAGAAATGAGCACAGCGCGATTAACGCTCCAAACATCCCCAGCTCGACGCGGTACTCGTCGAGAAGGCGATGGCCTCGCGGCCCACGCTGTGCCATCGCCGGTTGTGGTTCGATTTCCGCCGCGTGCATCGCTTCAAACCGCCTGCTTTCTCACACGATTGTTGCTTCACGCATGTCCTGCCGGGCTGCGTAGGACATGATCGCTTCCTCTGATGCAGACTCATGACTCAATTCGGCCACAATCTCGCCATCTGACATCACCAGGATTCTATCGGCGAGCGCGAGAATCTCAGGCAGTTCCGATGAAACGAGCAGAATTGCCTTCTTGTTCACCGCGAGGGCATCGATGAGTTTGTAGATTTCGTATTTGGTGCCAATATCGATACCGCGAGTGGGCTCATCAAGGATCAGAAGGTCGGGATCGATAGCCAGCCATTTGGCAAGCACCACTTTCTGCTGATTTCCTCCGCTGAGGCTTGATGCGGGCCGCCATGGGTCGCCAACTTTGATCTGGAGCAGCTCGGTCAAGCGCTCGACCTCGCTTCGCTCCCGGCTCTTGCGTCGCCAGAATTTTCCGTGGAGCGCGGCACTGCTAAGCGTCATGTTCTCGGCGATCGGCAGATCGATCAACAACCCCTGGGATTTTCGATTCTCGGGCACCATTGCGGCTCCCTGGTCGACCGCGACTTGCGGTGATTTGAGCAGCCCCACTGTGCCGTTGAGTTCGACCTCACCCCGCTCGGCGCGGTCCGCTCCAAAGATTGCACGAATGAGCTCGGTGCGTCCCGCCCCGATGAGACCGGCAATGCCCACGATTTCACCGCGGCGAACATCCAGCGAGCAGTTCCGGACGCGATGCCCACGGGTGAGATTGCGTACTCGCAGCACGTGGTCACCAGGATCATGACGGGTGCGTACATCAAAGAAATCACCCAGGTCCCTGCCAACCATTGCCCGGATCAGTTCTTCCGGCCGAGTCTCGGTGGTGAAGAACTCGCCGCTGTTCGCCCCGTCTCGAAATACCGTGATGCGATCGGTAAGGGCGAAGACTTCTTCGAGCCGGTGGGTGACCAGGAGAAAAGACACTCCCTGATTCCTCATATGGCGGATGATGTCGAAAAGGATAGCGACCTCGGCCTGCCCTAGTGCGGCTGTCGGTTCGTCGAGAATATAAAGCTGTGAATTATGGGCAAAGGCACGAATAATCTCGACCATCTGTTGCTCAGCAATCGAGAGATCCATCACCTTGCGATCTGGATCGATCGAGTTCCGAAGGCCGAAGCGCGAAAAGAGCTCAACCGTCCGCCGGCGAATCGAACCACGGTTCAGCCACAATCCTTTGCGGTAAGCGTCGTCACTCGTCAGGAATATGTTCTCGGCCACTGAGAGGTGCGGAATCAGACTTAGCTCCTGGAGCACGATCGTCACGCCCTCTGCATTCGCCTCGGACGTGGTGCCGAAGGCCACCTCGGAGCCGTGCCAGGTAATGGTTCCGCTGTCGGCCCGCTCGACGCCGGAGATAATCTTCGCCAGTGTCGATTTGCCTGCGCCGTTCTCTCCCATCAGCGCGTGGATCTCACCAGGGAGTACAGTCAGATCGACCCCACACAGAGCCTGGATTCCTCCAAAATGCTTGGTGATCCCGGTTGCAGTGAGTAGCGGCGCCGCCGCGAGCTGATCCCGCCGCTTCCGGCTGCCGGGTCGATCATTTACTGTTTCGTCTGCTGTCAGGCCCATCGCCCCGTTCCTGGTTGGAGATCCCTCGTTTTCTGTCGGTATCTTACCCGCGGAACACAATTCAATCGATCACGTCAGTCTCGACCCAGCTCCGGGACCGCGCACTCTTGAGAATCGCCTCTCCCAGCTCGAGGGCGTGCAGACCGTCGGCGAAGGTCGGGTATTCCGGATGCGTTGGCGGCCCGCCTGCTTCGATCGCTGTGTAGACCTTCCGGTACAGTTGCTTGAAGGTATCGGGGAATCCTTCGGCATGACCGCCTGGGTAGCTGGTTATTGCGCGTGCTTCATCCGCCAGCAAACCCGGATCGCGAAGCATCAGTTCACTCGGTGAGTCCCGGCGCCCGATCCAGAGCTCCTCCGGAGTCTCGGAGTTCCATGCCACCGATGCTGTCGAACCGTCGATTTCCAGCGCCAGATGGTTCTTTCGCCCGGCGCTTACCTGAGACACGGTGAGCACCCCCTGCGCACCGCCTTCGAATCGCAACAGAATGCTGGCGTAATCCTCCGTGGCGATCTCGACCTCCTGGTAATCCTCCGGATCGAGCTCCTTTCCGGCAAAAGTTGCAAGCGGCTTCAGCGGTTTGCGGCGTACGGGCAGCAAGGTGCCGAAGTCGGCGCAAACCTCGACGATGCGTTTGCCAGTAACGAACGACACGAGGTCGAGCCAGTGCGATCCAATATCGGCCACTGCGCGGATCTCGCCCCCAAGACTCGACTCGAGCCGCCAGTTCCAGTCTGTTGCCTTCAGGAGCCAGTCCTGCAGGTATTTGCCGTGAATGAGATAGATCGAGCCCAGGTCTCCATTGCCGATCATGGCTTTCACCTGGTGGCAGTGGGCATAGAATCGCAGATTGAAATTGACGGCGTGAACGAGTCCTGACTCTTCCGCGATTTGAAGAAGTTCCATGCCCTCCCGTGCGCTCATCGCCAGGGGTTTTTCGCAGACGACATGCTTTCCGGCAGCGAGGACCTGTGAGACCATCGGCGCATGCAGGTGGTTTGGTGTGGTGATATGGATGCAATCGGGGTCCGTTTCTGCCAGCAGGGCATCGATCGAATCGAATGTGGCGGGAACCAGCATCTCATCCGCCCGCCGTTGCGCCCCTTCGATGTTTGCACCGACGATGCCGACAACCTCGACGCCAATTCGGCGCAACGCCTCGACATGAACCGGACCGATGAAACCTGTCCCAACAACCGCTGCCCGCAGTGGACGGCTCATATTCATACTCCTCGAGTTGTGCGGAACCGACTGCATGAGAAGAGTATCCACTCGGATCGGTATTTGCCGCTGGTGGAGTAGCATTTGAGTCGCGCAATGCGCGTCGACGTCGAGGCGCATCTGCAGACTGGAGTCTTTTTGGACACGCATCCCCTGCATCCTCTCGAGCCTCAGCGGCAGCCTCGTCGTCTGAGACGAATTCTCACGTTGATCGTGGTCGCCGTTGTCGCTTCGCTCATCGCGGTTTCGTCGCAGGCGGCGTCGTTGCCAGGCGGCGCATCCGCCGAGGTCGGATGGCTCAGCGCATTTCGAGACGTTTCCCTGGCGCGTCTGGGCGAGCAACCAGCACTTGCCGCGCAACCGTGGGAAGGCGACCTTCTGCTCTGTGAACCCTATTCGGCAGCTCGGGTACGCGCGTTTGAAGATGGTGTGGCGATGATGCGATCGACCGAAACTGGTCGTGCCCTTTTCAATCTTCTTTACTCGGAAGGAATCTGTATCGGGGCGGAAGAGCTGGCCTATAACTCGGCCTATGCTTCCGCGCGCTGGTCGCCGGTCAACGGATGGGCGGAAAGCGAAATTCGCATCGATCCGTCATTCGTCACATTTCTTTATCCGGACGTTCTCGCAGCCATCCTCGTTCACGAAGCGACCCATCTTCAACGGGCAGTGGATCGCACCGCCTGCTACTACGCCGATACATGCACCGTCTTGCCGAATGGTGTTCAGCTCGAAGAGGAAGTCGTCGCACATTCCGCGGAAGCGGAGTTCTGGCTGGAGATTTACGGCCGGGACGGCAAAGGACGCGCATTCGCGCGGGACACCTCACAGAATCAGCTGAAGTCTCATTACTTGCAGGGTCCCCAGGCATTCCGGGAATTCGTGCACGAGATGAGGTCCAACCAGCGCGAGGGCGAAGGAATCTAGTTCGCGGAGGGCTCGAACCGCCCGGAAATTCGGTTCCGGTTGCGACCATTCTGCATCCGGACGTGAGGCTCACGCCGCCGCGCCTCAGCGCTCAATCCCAGAACGGCGGGGTCGACTTCGCGATCCTTGCTCAGCCCTGAAATCGATATCGGACGATCGCCAGAAGCACCGCAAACCCGTCCTTCCATCGCAGCTTCTTTCCGGCTCGCAAATCTCGCCCTTCGTATTGCACGGGAACTTCGACAATCGTATTGCCCGCGCGGACCAGTTTCGCGGTGATCTCCGGATCGATTCCCCACCGGTCGGATTCCAGCGTGACGCTTTGCAGCACTTCGCGGCGGATGGCCTTGTAGCAGGTCTCCATGTCGGTCAGATTCGTTCCGTAGAGAAAATTGAAGACCGCAGTCACCAGATGGTTGCCGAACCAGTGCCACCGGCTCATTTGATGTGCTTCGCCCAGAAAGCGTGAGCCGTACACGACTGTTGCTCAGCTCCCATTCGTCATGGGATCGAGCAACGTCGAGAACTCCTCCGGGTTGTACTCCAGGTCGGAATCCTGAATGACGACGATTTC
>JBFWRO010000019.1:0-13615 GCA_050248865.1 Thermomicrobiales bacterium
CCATGGCGCCACTTCGGCGATGCCGGTGCTATCGGCAAGCATCTGACCCCAGGAAGGCTCAGGTGGAGGCGTGCCAAGGCCCAGAAAACTCAATCCGGCTTCCGTCAGCAGGGCCCACGACAGCGCAGGCTCACTTGCACGATTGTTGGGGCCACGGTGTTCGGCAACACATGCCTGAGTAGAACGCGCACGGATGAAGATCCCATTGCCGTCGCCGCTTCGACAAAGTCACTTTCCTTCAGCGAAAGCACCGGTCCCCGCGCCACCCGGGCGAATATGGGTGTGTAGACGATGGCGATGGCGACGACGGTGTTGCGCAACCCTGACCCGAGAATGGTGACCACCAGAAGGGCCAGCAAAATGGCCGGAAATGCGAAAAAGACATCCATCACCCGCATCGCCAGGTTGTCCACAAAACCGCCAGACCAGGCGGAGAAGACTCCGATCGTCGTTCCTGCCGCCGTGGCCAGAGACACGCTGGCCAGGACGACGATCAGCGAGTTCGTGCCACCCTTGATGATCCGGCTGAAGAGATCTCGTCCGAGCAGATCAGTACCCATCCAGTACTCGCGGCTGGGACCCTGCAGCCGGTCGGTGCGATGTTGCTCGAGCGGGTCGTAGGGTGTCAGACCTGCTGCTCCCACCAGAGCGACGATCACATACAGGGAGACGATCGCCAGACCAATGGCGCCACTGGGCGTCCTGACCAGCTGACGTATGAGCTGAAACCGTGGCCGTGTGTGGCCAGCTGGTTCCGGCTCAGTCTGAGTCTGCGTAGGAGATGCGGGGATCGAGAGCTGCGTATCCAAGATCGACGACCATATTCACGACAACGACCATAGAAGCAATGAAGAGCGTCACGCCCTGAATCAGGGCGTAATCCCGCTGGGCAATGGCATTCAGTGTGAGGCGGCCCAGACCCGGCAGGGCAAAGATCTGCTCGATGATCACCGTGCCGCCGAGCAGATAGCTGACCTCGATGCCAGTGAGGGTGACGACGGGGATGAGCGCGTTTCGCAGTGCGTGGCGGCCAACCACGACCCGCTCGCGCAACCCCTTGCTCCGCGCGGTTCGTACATAGTCCTGACCGAGCACCTCGAGCATCGCCGATCGTGTCGTGCGCATGACCGATGCCGAAAAAGCGAAGCCCAGCGTCGCCGCCGGCAGGATCATTTGCTTCAGATTCTCGACGGGATCGTCGAGAAAGCGCGTGAAATTGCCCGCATTCGGCAAAATGTTGAAATACTTGGAGAGGACAAAAATGGTCATCGTCGCAACCAGGAAATTCGGCGCCGCCAGCCCGATCAGCGCAAAGAGCCGTCCTCCCAAATCGAGCGCCGAGTTGCGGTAGATCGCGGAGCTGATACCCAGCGGAACGCCGACGGACAGGGCCACGATGACCGAGAGCAGCGCCAGTTCGAACGTCACCGGGAGCCTGTGCAGAATCAGATCGAGCACAGGATCGCCCAGGCGCACCGAGTAGCCAAGATCTCCCTGCAACACATGTCCCAGCCAGCTGAAGTACTGGGCCACCGGAGATTTGTCCAATCCGAAATAGGCCTCGAGCGATTCCCGCTGCGTCTGGGTGAGAAGCCCAGACTCCGTTCCCAGCATGGCGGTGATCGAGTCGCCGGGCACTGCGCGAATGGCCAGAAATACCAGAACCGATACGCCGAGCAAGGTCGGGATGGCGATAAGCAAGCGCTGTATGAGGTATCGAATCACAGGTCAATCCGGAAACGGCGCCGGGGCGGAGCATAGCCCCGCCCCGGCAGCAGTGGGTCCAGTTTCAGGCTTAGCGAGTCAGCGTAACCTGGCTCAGGCTCACCAGCGATCCAGTCGAATTTGGCACAAAACCGTCGACAGCAGAGGTCTGTGCCGTGTAGAGGAAGCCGGTATAGAGCCAGACCCAGGGCGACGTCTCCGCCAGATGCGTCTGGAACTGATCGAAAATCGCCTTGCGGGCGTCGGGGTCGGTCTCGATCTGGCCATCCTTCATCAGTTGGTCGAGCGTCTCGTCGATATAGCCGGCGACGTTGCCGAATTGCGCTCCGAACTGCCAGTACCGCGAATACATCGTGTAGGGGTCGGTTCGTCCGCCGTTCAAGGCGATGGCCGCATCGAAATCACCGGCCAGCCAGCGATCGACATACACGCTTAGCTCGAGTGGCTCGATTTCCACATTGATGTTGATCTCTGCCAGCTGCGCCTGAATCGTCTCCGCTTCGGTCAAAGCGGTGGGCGGTTCAGCGGTGGCCACCATGATCGTCAAATCAAAGCCATCGGCGTACCCTGCTTGTTCCATCAGTGCCTGGGCCTGCTCGAGATCCTGCTCGTAACAGAAGAGCTGGTCGGTGGGAAGCGCGAATGCCGGCATCGTCAGCGGACCGGTGACCACGCCCTCGCCCAGGGCGGCGGCGTCGACAACATCCTGCCGGTTGATCGCGCAGGAAATCGCCTGCCGGACTTCGAGTACCGCGAGAGGATTGTCGACAGCGGACGGCGTACCCGGATCCGCAGGAATATCCATCGCCCGCAACTGGAGAACGTGATAGGCAATGTCAGGCGCCCGGTTGATGATGACGTCGGACCCTTCGGTCGGCAGTGTGGCGATCAGGGGATCGTTGAGCATGGCGAAATCGATCTCGCCGGCTCGCAGGGCGGCCATGATCGTCGATTCGTCCGGAATGATCCGGATTTCGATGCCATCGATGTTGGGGCCTTCGCCCCACCAATTCTCATTCGCTGAGAGAAGCGTCGTCTCCTCTGGCGTCCAGGAGTCGAGCTTGAATGGACCGGTGCCGATCGCATCTGTGGTTGGATCGCCATTCTCGATGACATCGGAGGAGAGAATCGCGGCGTTGGCGCTGGCCAGCGCGCTCAGCAGCGGCACATCAGGCAATGAAAGGTTCAGCACCACGGTGAAGTCATCAGGAGCGTCGATCGACGTGATGCTCAGCAGGTTCGTGCGAGTGGCCGAGCCGGTCTCCTCATTAAGGATGCGCTCGATCGACGCCACCACATCTGCCGAGGTGAAGTCCGAACCGTCATGGAACGTCACGCCCTGACGAAGATTGAACGTCAGCGCCATGCCGTCCTCGGAGAAACTCCAGCCCTCTGCCAGTGCGGGAACCACCTCGAGATTCTCGTCGATCAGCATCAGTGGCTCGTAGATCAGCTCGGTCAGACGCAGCGACGCAAACGCTGTCTGTGTATGAGGGTCGAGACCGGTCGCATCGACCGCCCGGGCCATGATCAGCGTATTGCCCTCCTGTGCCGACGCCGGGGCAAACTGGGCAAATCCCGCGATCAGCAGCATTGCTGCCAAAAGAGCACCAAAAATGGACCGTCGCATGGTGAATTCATCCTCCTCGTCTTGGCGGCGAATGTGCCGTGAGAGCCGCCCTCGAAGGAGCGGATTCCGGCAACTCACACGGATCACGATCTGAAATCAGTATGACAGAGCGGGAAGCTCCTTGCGATAGAGACGTTCCGCGATGCCCTTGACCGCCAGATCGGGGAATTCGGCGATCTTCGCGAAACCTCGCCGCTGATAGAACGCTTCCGCTCGCGGATTCTGGTCGCCAACCAGCAGATAGAGGTGCTGGGCGCCCGCCGCCGCGAGACGGCTCTCCAGATCGATCATCAGCATCGTGCCGATCGCCCGTCCGGTGATCGCGGGATCGACGCCGATTCGTTTGAGGTAGGGGGCAGAGCCAAACATGCCTCGGTCCACACACCAGGCAAATCCCAGAGGCCGTTCATTCGCCGTGGCCACGAGGAGGAGATCCTCTGCGGCAAACGCCTGGGCAAAGTCGATGGAAATGGAGTCTACGGTCATACCGTAGGAAGTCCAGTGCGAATCACCGATCATCCAGGTGGCAATTGCCGGGATGTCGTCAGGGGTCATCGAGCGAACAGAAATGTGGTCTTGCGGCATGTCGGTTGCCCAGCACGACTACGCGTCGGTCTTGCACCATGTGTACTCGAGAAGGGAGCGATAGTTGTTTCCCGGTGTGATCTGTCCGAGGACGACTTGTTTGTTGGCCCCGGTAATCGCAGGATGCGCACCCGCCCGGGCGTGCCACGTCTCGTGACCGATCACGGCGCACAGCAGCGCTTCCTTATAGTCGCTGTTCTGGCCCACGTCCTCCTGGGTGATCACCTCGGCGGGAGCGAGCATTTCTCTCAGCATCGTCACCATCGTCGCGTTGTGGCGACCGCCGCCGCCAAGAATGACTTCGTCCACAGGTCTCGGAGAAAAGCGGCGGTAGGCATCGGCGATGCTCTCGGCCGTCAGGGCGGTCACCGTCGCCACGATGTCATCGAGGCTCAATCCCCGCTCCCGGCCACGCTTCAGAAGATCCTCCGCCATGACCGCTCCAAAAAGCTCGCGACCGGTAGTCTTCGGAGGTCGGCGTTCGAAATAGGGGTGCACGGTGAGGGCATCGAGCCACGCCCAGTCGACGTTGCCTCTCGCCGCGATCTCCCCATTCCTGTCATACGCCACTTCGCCGTCCGAGGAGATTCGCACGATATCGTCGATCAGCGCATTGCCCGGCCCGGTGTCGAACGCCAGTGGCTGCGCGGTCTGATCGGTAAAAGGAGGCAAAAAGGTGACATTGCCAATGCCGCCGATATTCTGCACTGCCCGCATTTTTGTTGGATGTCGTTGCAAGAGCCAATCCACATACCCTGCGAGAGGCGCTCCCTGTCCGCCAGCGGCGATATCCCGCATGCGCAGATTGTTGATCGTGGTGATGCCTGTGCGCTCAGCAATGATCGCTGCCTCGCCGAGCTGGATCGTCGAATGCACGCTTCCGTCGGGGAGGACTTCGTGCCAGAGTGTTTGGCCGTGCGAGGTAATCAGGTCGACCTCGCCGGGACCTTTGCCCGCCTCATCCAGAATCCGCAGCGATGCAGCGGCGAATGCTTCGCCGAGGTCGGCATTCAGCCTGCACAGATCGTCGATCCGGCTTACGTCGGGATCATAACTGTCGAGAACGCGCCGCCGCAGCGTTGCGTCGTAGGGGTAGGTGTTGCCAGCAACGATGCGGGCGGAGACATCAGGTGGTGCTCCCGATATTTCGCAAAGCGCGGCATCGATTCCGTCAGCCGACGTCCCTGAGATGAGTCCGATGATCATCATGGTGATGCGTTGCTCGTAATTCTCGGGTTGGACATCGAGGTAATGGTATTCGCGCTTTAGAACCCCTCACCCGTGCGTCGCTCGGTCTGCAGGGTGAAGGTGGTGCTCCCGCAACGGGTGCATTTGTCCGGGCTGGAGAGTCCTCGCTCGAAATCACCACAGGTTTGGCAGTTCCAGCGGATCAGACTGTAGAGGCGCAACAGGTCTGATCGCGTGACCAATCCGACCAGCTTGCCTTCCCGCACGATGGGCACCCGACGAATACCGTGCAATCCCATGAGCGTCGTCACCTGATCGGCGCTCGCTTCATCACCGACGCTGATCACCCCCCGGCTCATGATGTCGCGAACGCAGCGCCCTCGCTTGCTGATGATGTCGTACTCGCTGACCATCCCAACCAGAAAGCCGTTTTCATCGACGACCGGCAACCCGCCGAATCCCCGCGATCGCAGCTCGTCGGCAGTGTCGGCCACCGAGGCATCGGGGGATGTTGTCACGATCTCGGTGGTCATAATTTCGCGAATCGTCACGACATTGTCGTTGGTGGATGAGGCGGACATGGCTGGATTCCGTTCAACTGGTGCAAGGGGCGCATTCGCGCCGCGCGTTCATGTTGACCATTGTAGACGCCGCAACGTCCTGTCGCCTCTTCAGTATTTGGCAGGTATTGCGTGGGTAGGTTGCATGTTCAGCGGGGCCGGTCCACCAGACAATGGGGCCAGTCTTGAAAGGAGGCCCTAATGTCGACATTCTCCGCAGAACTGAGTGAAGCCTGGACTCTCCGGCGTCGGAGCGTGGCCCAGATGTATCAGCAATCACCGAGCTATCGGCTCGATTTTGACCGCGATCGCGAATTCCAGGAGTCTGCGCCCAGTGCTGAGGCGCCGGGCGTGCAACGGAATGGCCCGCAGGAAACGCAATTCGATAAACGGCTGACGTGTCGCGAACTGCAGGTCATCGAGCTGGTGGCAACCGGGGCTACTGATCAGGAGATCGCCGATACCCTTTTCATCTCCCGGCGGACGGTGACCTCCCATATGGCCAGCATTCTGACCAAACTTGGCGTCGGGAATCGCACGGCCGCGGCAGTCTACGCTGCCCGGACGGGCCTGATCGTGTAGGCAAGCGGGAGCTTGGGACGGGGAAACCTGGGCGGTGCGCCGGTGGCTTTGATGGCGCGCGGTCCGGGTTTTCCTGTGCTCGAGGACTACGTTGGATACATGCGTTCTTCGGTCACTGGATCGAAAACGAAAAGGTGCTGCCAGTCAATTCCGACATGTACCGCCTCGCCTTCAACGAATACGTCAGTGATGGGCGCGACAGCACGCACGATGTCGCCTCCGATCCGTATTTCATAAAGGACCTCAGTCCCCAGTACCTGGCGGGTGTAGATTGTGCCCGGCGTGCTTTCCGGATTCGGTCTGCGGAGGATCTGAAGATATTCTGGCCGGGCGCCGACGGTGATGTCAGCGCTGTTCGAACGAGATGCAATCTCCTTGCGAATAGCATCACGCAGATTCAGGCGCCACTCCACGGAGTCCAACAATCTCAGTGTAGATCCGGTCTCGTCCATTCGGGCGGAGAGCAAATTGATCGGGTGAGCGCCTATGAATCGGGCAACCCAGGAATTGCGGGGGTGCTGGTAGAGGTCGATCGGATCACCCAACTGAATGAGCATCCCGTCGTTCATCACGCCGATGCGGTCGGCGATGGCCATCGCTTCCTCCTGATCGTGCGTGACGAAGACCATCGTCGTCTCCACCTCTCGGTGAATTCGTATCAGCTCCGATCGCATCTGGCGACGTAGTTCTGCGTCCAGACTGGAAAACGGCTCATCGAGAAGGAAAAGGGTTGGCCTTCGGACCAGCGCTTTGGCGATCGCCACACGCTGTCGTTGCCCCCCTGAAAGCTGGTTGATCTTGCGATCGAGCATCGGGGTCAAACCGAGAATGCCGGCGACCTCGGCCGTTCGCTCCGCGACAGTTTTTTTGTCCACCTTTTGCGTTCTCAGCGCAAAGCCTATGTTCTCCCGGACATTCAGATGGGGGTATAGGGCGATCGACTGGAAGACCATCGCGATGTCTCTCTCTTCGGGAGGCAGGTTGTTGACGATCTTGTCGCCAAACAGAATCTGACCAGCTGTGGGAGTTTCAAGCCCTGCGAGCATGTTCAGTGTGGTGGTTTTGCCGCAGCCGGATGGTCCCAGAAGAACCAGGAGTTCTCCGTCACGAATCTCGAGATTCAGGCCGCGAACCGCTTGGAAGCTCTCGAAGCGCTTTTCCACATTTCGCAGACGGATTGCGGCCGGTCGACCCTCGCCACCATCGCCGTTGTTTTGTCCAGTTGCCGGTTCTGCAATCATCGAGTTCTCCATAGCGATGACGTGTTCCTTACAGCGGGTCGACGAGATTCAGACTGCGAATTCTTCGCTGAAACAAATAGGCAAGGACGGCAGGGGGAATAATGCCGATGATCGACGCAGCCGCCATTTCTGTCGGCATGGATATCTGGAAGAACATCGACGGCAAAACGGGGGGAAATGTCTGAGCTCGTGATCCCGCGGTCAAGAATTGAGCAAAAGCAAACTCGTTCCAGCAGACCATGAAGCTGATCGCCGTGGCCACCGCGATTCCGGGCCAGGACATCGGCAAAATGACTTTCAGAAACGCCTGAAAGCGCGTGTTGCCATCCACTCTCGCGGCGGCCTCCACGGTGCGGGGCAAAGACGAAAAGAAACTGGTCAAAACCCAGACAATCACCGGGACGGTCAGCGTGAAGTAAATGATGATCAATCCCTTCAGCGTTCCTTGCAATCCAGCGCGCGTGTAGAGATAGAAGAAGGGGATCACGATCGAAATCGGTGGATAGGAGCGAGTGGCCAGAATGACGAAGAGCAGAGGCATCTTCCCGCGGAAGTTGAGGCGTCCGAGTGCGTACGAGACCGGAAGCGCGATGAGCATCGTCAGCGCGGTTACGGCCAGCGCTGCCATGGTGCTATTGACGAGTCCGCGCTTCAGGGCCGGAGCCTGACCAATGCCGAGCAACTCTTCACCGTTGGGACCGATCGCGTCGTGACCGAAAATGCGCAGGAAGTTGCTTGCGGTGGGATCGTGTGGAAAGAGGTGAGTCGGCAACGTCAGCAATTCAGTCTTATGCATCAGCGACATGTTCAACAGCCAGTAGATGGGCACGATTGTCCAGACCAGCAGCATCGCGGCGGCGCCATAGATGAGCATTTTGCGAGTGGCGGCCCCTGAGCGAATAAGCAGAGTCGACACGATGGCCAACACAGCAATGATGGCGACGAACCCAGCAATAGTCGTGATCATGTCTGGGTAACGGCGAGCGACCACCACAAATAGCGCGATGGCCAGTGCGCCGGCCACGCCAAGAGTGATGCTCCACCCTCGACCCCCCTCGGCCATGACGGGAACGTCCGTATCGTCGGACGCCTTGTGTTTTCGTCGGTAAAAGAGAAGCAGGAAATAAATCGTCGTGATGATCATCGTGAAGATGACCAGAATCCAGCCAATTGCCGCACCATACCCGTACTGTCGCTTCTGGAACGTTTCCAGATAGATTGCCCAGCTCAGCGTGGTGGAGACATTCCCCGGACCCCCGTTGGTCAGAAAGAAGATCGTGTCAAATGCTCGTGCGGCCTCGACGGTTATCAACACCATGACGATCAATAACGGCGATTTGATGTACGGGAACACGACGTGGCGAAATCGGCCGAGTGGTCCGAGTCGGTCGACCTTCGCCATCTTATAGAGATCGTCGGGTATCACCTGAAGCGTGGCCAGAATGAAATAGATGCCCAGCGGCGCGATTTGCCAGGCGTGCGCCAGCGCCACTCCGGGCACGGCCCAACGCTCCGAGAGGAAGTTAAATGGTCGGTCGATGATCTGCAGTTTCAGCAGTATGGCATTGAACATGCCCCACTCGGGACTGTACAGATAGCGCCACACGATCGATGTGGCGTAGAGCGACACTGCCCATGGAAGGATGACGATCGTCATCAACAACGGTCGGCCGCGGAATTTTTCGTTCAGAAGAAGCGCCCCGCCGATCGATGCCGCGACGCTGAAAATGGTAACCAGGATCGTGTAGTAGATGGTAATCCGGAATGCATGCCGGATCTCCGGAGCATCCAGCGCGTCGCGGTAGTTCTCCAGCCCAACGGATTCGGTCGTGTTGAAGATCAGGTCGATTCTCTGGAGGCTCATCCAGACGGAATATCCGAGCGGATAAGCCACCACCGCTGCTAGCACGGCGATCACGGGCAGAATCAGCAGCAGAGCAAATTGTGTTTCGCTCAGGCGCGATGAACTCCACCGCTTTGCCGCAGCGGGAACATCATGCTGCTGGATTGGCATCGACTCAGAAGCCATAACCCGGTTTTGCGGTGAACCCGGTCAACACGGGCGGGGCTGGGGACCGCCAGCGTCAGACGCCAGCGGTCCCCACCAGTCCACGAGAAATCCCCGGCCGTTGCAGACGCGAGCAGACGACTAACTGGCGTATCGTTCCGCCAGTTCCTCGGCAAGAGCCTTCAGCGTCGCGTGAGCATCTTCAACCGACTTCTGCCCAAGAATTGCCTGAGGCAGCTCGGTCATCGCGGTCGCATTCCATTCTTCCCACCAGAAAGTCTGCCAGACCCTTGGGAATTGACCCGCATTTAGAATCCCGTTCAGGGTCTCGAGCGTCAGTGTTTCAGGCATCCACGAGTCATACGCGGCGATGACCTCCGGATCCTCGAGAATCGCCGTGTAACCCGAGTTCAGAGCACTCTCGATGGCCCAGCGCTTGGCCACCATAAGCTGGTCGTTCTGATCCTTGTAACCAAAGAAACCGCCCAGGCGGTATTTGCGAGCCAGCTTCTCATCGCTGTCATCCCGGTTAGGCACGGAGTAAATGCCTTCATCGATCAGGCCCCATGGCTGGTCGACGACGGGAACGGCCGAGAACTGTCCCGCCAGTGGCGAGCGAGCAGGATCGTTGAAAACCTTCAGATCATACAGTTGCTGCGGGCTGAACGCGTACGTGCCCTGAGCAAAGGCGTCGATGTAGTCCGCCTCGCCCATATTGAAGACACTTTCGGAAACGACACCCTCGTCATACAGCGCTCGCCAATTTTCGAGGACTGCAAGTGTGGCGTCGTCGAACACGGGAATGTTGTTCTCGTCGAACAGCACCGCGCCGGTGTTCATGCACTCGAACAGGTACCCCCACGATGGCCCGAACCAGACACCGGCCGTGAACCAGTGGGGCAGCAGCGGGGTGTCGGCGATGCCCTCTGCCTTTATTTGCCGAGCCTGGTCGTACAGCTCCGCCCAGGTCTTCGGATAGAGGTCAGGAGTAATGCCAGCCTGGTCGAGGATCGAGTTGTTCGCGGCAATTGTGCCGCGAATCGAGACAAAATAAGGTAACCCGTAGAGCCGGTCGTCGATAGTCATCGATTCGAGCACGCCGGGGTACATTTCCGCCTTGGCGTCTTCCACACTCCACCATCGCTCGTAGTCGTGTACCCAGCCCGGGATCGACCATCGATACAGTGTGGCCGGATTGGCGTAGGCCAGATCGAGCGGCTGGTTCGCAATATGGAAGTTCTCCATGATGCCGATGTAGTCGCCCGTAATGGTCTGATAGTCCGCGGTCTCCGAATACGCTTCGTTGAAGCGCGATGTGTTGTCGATCACGATCTCTGGCAGGTAATTCCATCCGCGGAAGATGAGTGATTCGGAGGTATCGGCGTCGGCGCCGGGCGCACTCAAGGCTCCTGACTGGGCAACGGACTTCGTGAGGGAAAAGTGGGGTGCGGGCGCCGCAGAGACGTCGCCGGCGTCGAGATAGTTGACGATCAGTGAGGTTGCCGCTCCGGCGGCGGCGGACCGCTTGAGGAGTTCTCTTCTGGAGATCAGTCCCTTGCGATAATCGGCATGCAGTTGATAGATCGGTTTCCTGGCCATGGATCTGCTCCTTTCAAAGCGCAAATTCTGAATCCTGGTACCTCACAGTTTCTGCCTGTCGACGTCTGTCCGACTAACCTCCTTGCTGCTGATTGGCGGGTCGACTGCGGAATTCGATGGAATCGCGTAAGCATCATGGTATCCGCGATTTGCATCATTGCAAATGGGGTGAAGACAATCACCGGCTCTTCAGGGAGCGGAGTTAGGAGTAGTCGCGTTCTTGTGTATCGATGCTGGAACACTTGGCGCGCCGAAGCAGGGAGCGCGGAGCGATCAGCCGGCAAATCGAATGCTATCGAACGCTGCGGTTGAACCGTTCGATGGCTTCCATCAACTCCTGGAGAATCGCTTCCTGCTCGTCCTTCTCAGCACCGAGGACGCAGCCGCGGATATGGTCTTCGAGAATGACCATGCCAGTGGCACGCAGTCCGGCGACGATTGCCGAAATCTGCGTGAGCACATCGACGCAATATTTGTCCTCTTCGACCATCTTGTGGACGCCGCGCACCTGCCCCTCGATGCGGCGCAGACGTGCCAGAATCTTCGCTCGGTCCGCTTCGTAGGACGAGTGGTGATGATGGTTGTGGACTGGCGGCTGCGGGGAAAGCGGGTCGCTTTCGATCGTCGCCGTGTGATGGTCGTTCGTATCCATAATCCAAAGGATAGCATCAGCGACGCATCCCTCCGCGCCGAAAGGCGATAATTGCGCCGGAGTGAGTCGGCTAACCGCGCAAACGGAGACGGGCATGCATATTTTGCTGGCAACCGATGGTTCCGCCGACGGGAATGCCGGTGCCGAGCTGCTCTGTCAGCACCACGCCGGGCCATATGATCGCGTCACGATTGCTGTCGTCACGCCCTCGTTGCAGTTGCCTGAGGCAGATCTCCGCTTGCCGCCTGGGGAGACCGCTGACCATGACCGTGTCGCGGAAGCGATCGCCTCGGAAACCGCGCAGCGACTGGAAGAAGCGGGGTATCGCGTCACGGTGAGCCTGCTTCATGGCGACCCTGCCGAAGAGATCATACGGCTGGCGGAAACGACGAACGCCGATCTGCTCGTCCTCGGTCAGAAGGGCATCGGAGCGCTGAGGCGCTTGCTGATTGGTTCGGTCGCGGCGACGGTCGGAAGGCGGTCCGCGGTGCCCGTATTGCTCGCCAGGACTCCAGCCGCATTCTCCCGAACGCTTGTCGTCAGCGACAACACGCCCGTCTCACAACGTGCGGCGGAGGTCGTGCTCGAGATCCCGGCGGCCAGCATCGATCACGTCGCGTTCCTGCTGATCAACCGCGCCGGAGACGAAGGGGACTCGATCGCCAGCGCGTTCCAGGCAGCGGCAACCACGCTGGAGGACGCCGGCATTGATGTCAGGATGCTCGAAGCGACCGGCAACGAAGTCGAAGTCGCCCTGGAGACTGCCGAAAACGAGCATGCGACACTCATCGTCGTGGCCGCATCTGATGCCCTCGTCGACGATGAGCCGCTGCTGGGGACTACCGCCCACGGGCTGCTGGAGCGCGCGCCATGTTCGATCCTGATAGCACGATGATTCGTGCACAGCATGCCGGTCCCGGGATATTGCCGGCCGGACTGAGAGATCCAGGTGCTTCCCTGCTGGGTGTTGATACGGCAGGATGAACGATGGTCAGCATCTCGTTCGAACCAGAGAAGAAGCGCAACCCACGGTTGACATACGGCCGGGTACTTGCTGCGGTTGCCGCATTGATCATCTTGCTCAATGCTGCTTTTCTGCTTTTCAATATGGCCGCACCGGGCCAGGTCACGAAGCTCACCGACGGCGTAATTCCCCGGCATTTCTTCAGTGAGTTCGATACTCAGCCGCTGGCCTCGTACGATGGCACGTACGGCATAGGGCACAACACCGGCGATTCACTCGACAAGATTTCAGCAGCCGTCGACGCCGGTGCGCAGGGAATCGAGATCGATGTCATCGAATACCGGGGAGACCTCTATGCCCGCCACAATCTGCCGGTCACGGTGTTTGGCGAATTTGGCTTTCGTCCGATCCGGCTCAGCGAGGCGTGGGATGCCGCCACTACTGAGGTCGTCCAGCTCGATCTGAAAGCGACGGCGCCCCGCTTTCTGAATGACGTCGTAGCGTTTCTCAACCAGCATGAAGGAGACCGCCGGATCATCCTGGTTTCTTCCTGGAGTCTCGATGTTCTGCGGTATCTCCATCAGGAAGTTCCCTGGGTCGGCCGGTTGCTCAGCCTTGGGTCTCAGGACGCCCTGGATGCGTTCCTCATCGAATACGAGAGCATTCAGGACGATCGTCTCCTCGACGGCGTCACGGTAATGCACGAAATGATCGACGCGCCGGTTGCCGAGTGGCTCAAGGCGCGGGACTTACTCATCTTCGCCTGGACGGTCGAGAATCTCTCCCGGGTCAACGAATTGACCTTGCTGGGTGTCGATGCGATCGTCACCGACGATCTGGCCATCCTCTATCTGCTTCGTGCCAGCCAGAGCAGCGGCCTT